>NZ_JBSGZI010000024.1:0-90262 GCF_053610945.1 Streptomyces sp. NPDC054849 | reverse complement strand
TGCGCCCGCGCCGCCCGGGACACCGCCGCCGGGGAGCGCCGGGTCCACGGGCGGCGGAGGGGCTGCGGGCAGCGGGCTCTGGCCGCCGAGGGGACCGGGCAGCACCGCGCCGGCCTCCGTCTTCATCTCCCCGGCGGCCGAGTTCACCTTGGGGGAGAAGCCGAACCAGAGCGCGGCGAAGGCGACCGCCCCGGTGACCAGCAGCCCGCCGGCGAGCAGCAGCCAGCCCGGGAACACCGGGCACTGCTCGAAGTCCCCGGTGAGCTCCAGGTTCCCGGCCTCCCCGGACCGGCGTACCGTCACGGTCGTGCGGTGTGTCTCCGGCCGGCCGGTCCAGGAGATCTGCTGGGGCCGGATCTCCAGGTCCGCGAAGACCGCACGGCCGGGAGCGATCTGTACCGACTGGGGGCGGATGTCGAAGGCGAGCCGGCCGGACTCGTCCCGGGCGGTGAGGGAGGCGGTGAGCGGGGTGTTGCCGAGATTGTCGACGGCGATGGCGGCCCGCCCCCGGAACCGGGCGACGAGCCTCGGCGGCACCAGCTCGGCACGCAGTTCCGTGAAGGGCGCCACGGTGACACGGCCCTCGAGCACGTCCCGGGACTGCGGGTGTTCGCGCGGTTCGACGAACACACCGTACGGAGCGGGGCCGGCCGGTGCGTCCGACGTGCGGGGCGGCGCGAAGGTGATCTCGGCGGTTCCCTCGCTGCCCGGGTAGAGCCGCAGGGTCTCCGGTTCGATCCGGGCCCACCCGGCCGGGTCGCCCACGATCGAGAGCCGGTATTCCTCCACCGTGTCCCCGGTGTTGCGTACCCGCAGGCGGGCCGTGCCCTGGCCGCCGGGGTCGACGGCCACGGCGGCCGGATCGAGAGTGGTCCACATCGTCATGCGGGAAGGCTAGGTCGCGGGAGGCCCGCGGCCGGTGCCCGAAAGTACCGGACCGGGGGCACGCCCGGCTGCCCGAGCGGACACCCGTGCACAGGCCCGTGCAGACACCGGAGGTGTCAGCGGTCGGGCGGAACGGTCCGCTGCGTGGTCGGCTGAGCGGCCGTCGGTGTGGTCGGCTGAGCGGCCGTCGGTGTGGTCGGCGGTCGGTGGGCAGGGCTCGCGTCACCCGCGAACGCGCGGACCAGCGGATGGTAGCGGTAGCTGTCCGATGCGCCGGGCAACAGCAGCCCGGAGTCGACGAGTTCGTCGAGTGCGTCCGCCGCCTCGGCCTCGGGGGTTGCGGTCAGGCAGGCGACCTCGGCGTGGCCGAAGCCGTCGGGCGCGGCCGCCGCCGTGGCGCGCAGGGCCCGTGCAGCGGCCGGGGTCAGGAGTTCGCGGGAGCGGCGGAACCGGTCCTCCAGGGCCGTGCCGTCCGCCTTCAGCGCCGCGAGCAGGCCGGGTCCGTCCAGGGACGCGAGGGCGGCCGCAGGGAGACCGGGGTCCAGTCCCAGCCGCCGGCCGGCCAGGTGGAGGGCGAGCGGCAGCCCGGCGCACCGGCTCACGAGTGCGCGCAGCGCCGCGGTCTCCCCCTGCGGGCGGCGGGGTCCGGCGACCGCGGCCACGAGCTCCAGGGCGGCCCCGTCGTCGAGTTCCCCTACGTCGACCAGCCGGGCACCCGGTACGACGAGGCCGCCTCCGGCGCAGGTGACGAGCGCGGCGCACCCCGGGGCCCCGGGCAGGAGCGGCAGCAGTTCGGCGGTGTCCCGGGCGTCGTCGAGGATGACGAGAACGCGCCGCCCGGCCAGCAGGGACCGGTAGAGCGCGGCCCTGGCCTCGAGCCCCTCCGGCACGGCCGGGCCGGGGACGCCGAGGGCGCGCACGAGCCGGGCCAGCGGCTCGGCGCTGCCTCCGCGCAGACAGGCTCGGAGCACACCGTCGGGGAAGGAGGCCCGGACGTGCTCGGCGACGTGGTCGGCGAGAGCCGTCTTGCCGATGCCCGGCATACCGGTGAGGACCACGAGGGGCACGGCCGTGGCGGTGCCGGTCAGCACCCGGGTGAGGAGGGAGGTCTCCGCCGCGCGGCCCGTGAAGGGGACTGGGGAGGAGGCGGATCCCCCGCATGCCGCCGGGTGGGGAGGCGGGGTGGCCGGAGCGGACGGGGAGAGGGAAGAGAACGCGGGGGCGGGCTGGGTGCCCCGCTCGGACGAGGGTTCCGCCCGCCCGGGAACACCGGGTCCGGGCGGTCCGGAACGGTGGTGCAAGCCGTCGGCGCGGGCGATGGTGAGGTCCACGGAGCGGTCGATGGTCAGGTCCCCGGCGGCGCGAGCGATGGAGCGGTCCACGGCGCGGTCGATGGAGCGGTCGTCAGCGGTGCGGTCGACGGAGTGAGCGACCGGACGCGCGCCCGCGCGGCCGGCCTCTGCCGTCAACCGCCTCTGCAAAGCGGCCAGTTCGGGACCGGGCGGCACCCCGAGTTCGAGGTCGAGGATCTTGCGGGTGACCTCGTACACCGCCTGCGCCTCGCCGGACCGGCCCGCGCGGTGCAGGGCCAGCATGAGCAGTCCCTGGGTCCGCTCGCGCAGCGGATGTTCCGCGGCGAAGGCGCGCAGGGCGGCGACGGCCGCGATGTCCCGGTCCAGGCCGAGTTCCAGGGCGCCGTGGAAGTGGTCCTCCCGCGCGGTGAGCCACAGCTCGGTCAGCCGGTCCCGCTGAGCCTCGGCGTACGGGCCGGGCAGTCCTGCCAGCGGTGTGCCGGACCAGAGCCCGATGGCGTCTCCGAGGGTGCGGTAGGCCTCGCCGGTGGCACCTGCGGTGCGCAGCCGGGCCGCGGCGGCCAGTCCCCGCTCGAACTGGTCGATGTCCAGCACCGGTTCGTGCAGCCGCAGGGCATAGCCGTCGGATGCGGACACCAGCAGGCGGGCCGGTGCGCGGGCGGGCCGGTGGGGTTCGAAGAGGGCGCGCAGCCGGGACACGTACGTCCGCAGGGTGCCCACGGCGCGAGGCGGCGTCCGCTCGCCCCAGAGCGCATCCAGGAGTTCGGCCATGGGGGCGGTCCGGCCGCGCCGCAGCAGCAGAACGGCCAGCAGTGCCCGCTGCTGGTTCGACCCCAGTGCCAGCTGTGCCCCGCCGGGTGCCCGGGCGGTCATCGGCCCGAGCAGCCGGAACCGTAACCCGGCGGCCTCTCCGGTGCCCTGTTCCTGGCCCACTCGCGCCCCATTCCGCCGCACAACGGTCGAAGGGAACGTTACTTCGGCCGCACGCCGGATGTACGGGCGGGCAGCCCGGGCTGCCCTCGACACCGTCCGCCCGGCCCTCCCGGCGGGGTACCGGGATACGGGAAGGTCGGTTTGACCAGCGGAAACCGATGACCTCACGGGGAGGCCCGCCATCCATACGCACGAGACGCCGCAGCCCGGCCGGGACGGCGGAGACCGCACGGCCGCCGAGCAGCACGTGCACGGCGCCGGCTGCGGCCACCCCTCGCCGCTGCAGCGCTCCGTCGTGCACTCCGTCCTCGCCCTGCCCCACCCCGTCCCGTAGGAGATCGACCGCATGCCCAACTACCTTTCCCCCGGTGTCTACGTAGAGGAAGTCGCCGGTGGGTCCCGGCCCATCGAGGGCGTGGGAACCTCCGTCGCCGCCTTTGTGGGGCTGGCGCCCTTCGGGCCGCTCAACGAGCCGACGCTGGTGACCAACTGGTCCCAGTACGTGGCGGAGTTCGGTGACTTCACGGACGGCTGTTACCTGGCGCACTCCGTGTACGGCTTCTTCAACAACGGCGGCACGGCCGCGTACGTCGTCCGTGTCGGCGGCGCCCCGGTGGGGGCGGCCGCCGTCGCGCAGCCCGCGGCCGTGGCGACCGCACCGCAGGGCTCGACCGCCGGCGAAGCCGTCGCCCTCGGCGCTTTCACGGTCGCGGCCCTCACCGCGGGCGGCGGGACGAGCGGCGGGGCGAGCGGCGGGACCCTCACCGTGGTGGTCCAGGACGTGGAGGGCGAGGGCGGCGGAGCCGACCGCTTCAAGCTGCTGGTGAAGGACGGCGACACCGTCGTCGAGGACTTCGACGTCAGCGCGAAGAAGTCGGCGCGCAATTACGTCGTCACGCAGATCCGTCAGCGCTCCAAGACCATCGTGGTCGAGGAGGCCACGCCGGGCGTCACACCGTCCCGGCCCGACGCGCAGACGCTGACCTTGGTGCCGCCCGCCTCCGCGGTCACGCCCGCGCCCGCCGCCGCGAGCCGTGCGCCGGCCGCCCCGGCGGGACGGCTGGAATCGGCGCAGTTCATCGGCGACTCCGCCGACCGCACCGGCTTCGGCGGCCTGGAGGCCCTGGACGAGGTCAACATGGTGGCCGCGCCCGACCTGATGGCCGCATACCAGCAGGGCCTCATCAACCTGGAACAGGTCAAAGCCGTTCAGCTCGGCATGGTCGCGCACTGCGAGCTGATGGGCGACCGGATGGCGGTCCTCGACCCACCGCCCGGACTGAACGCCCGCGACATCCGCAAGTGGCGTATGGACGTGGCCGGTTACGACTCCCGATACGCCGCCCTCTACTACCCCTGGCTCAAGGTCTTCGACCCGTCGAGCGGTCAGACCAAGGTGGTCCCTCCGTCGGGCCACATGGCGGGAGTCTGGGCGCGCAACGACGCCGAGCGCGGCGTGCACAAGGCCCCCGCCAACGAGATCGTGCGCGGCGCGGTCGACCTGGAGCTCCAGATCACCCGCGGCGAGCAGGATCTGCTCAACCCCGTCGGTGTGAACTGTATCCGCGCCTTTCCCGGCCGTGGCATCCGCGTCTGGGGTGCCCGCACCCTGGCCTCCGACCCGGCCTGGCGGTACCTCAACGTGCGCCGCTACTTCAACTACCTGGAGGAGTCGATCCTGATCGGCACCCAGTGGGTGGTGTTCGAGCCCAACGACCAGGCCCTGTGGGCGCGGATCCGCCGCAACATCTCGGCTTTCCTCGTCAACGAGTGGCGCTCGGGCGCACTGTTCGGGCAGCGGCCCGAGGACGCGTTCTACGTGAAGTGCGACGCGGAGACCAACCCCGTCGAGTCCGTGGACCTCGGCCGCGTGGTGTGCGAGATCGGCATCGCCCCGGTGAAGCCGGCCGAATTCGTGGTCTTCCGCCTGGCCCAGTTCTCGGGCGGTGGCGGCGAGCTGGAGGAGTAGGCCCCTCACCCACCCACCGGACGGGCCCGGCGCCCGCCGGTCCACCCGACAACGCAGACACGCAGACACGCACAAGGAGCAGCCCTGTATGTCCCTTCAGCCCGGTGACGCGCTCACCTCACACAATTTCGGCCTCCAGATCGACGGCGTGATGGTCGAGTTCCTCCAGGAGGTCAGCAGCCTGTCCATGGAGCAGGACGTCATCGAGTACCAGCAGGTTTCGGCGGACGGCCGCCCCGTCATCAAGAAACTGCCCGGGGTGAAGAAGGCCGGGCAGTGCTCGGTGACGCGCGGTGCCACCCAGTCCAGCGCGTTCACGGAATGGATCAGCGCCTCGATCAACGGCGACATGGGCTCCGCCCGCAAGAACGCCACGATCATGATGATGGACTACCAGGACAAGCCGGTGCGCCGGTACAACCTGCGCAACGCCTGGTGCTCCAAGGTGGAGGTCAGCTCGGTGAAGGCCGGCGCCGCCTCGGCGCTCACCGAGCAGGTCACCATCACCTTCGAAGAGCTGGTCATCGAGTAATGCGGCGCCAGGGACCGGGGCCGGCACCGGGTACCGCGACGGTGGACGCGCAGGCGTCGTCGTCCGGGGCGGCCACCGGCATGAGTACGGACGTACGGGAGCCGCTGCGCACGGAGTTCGAGTTCGAACTGCCGCGGGGCTTCGTGGACGAGTCGGGGACGGTACACCGCAGCGGCGCCATGCGGCTGGCCACGGCCCGCGACGAACTGGTCCCGCTGCGGGACGTCCGGGTGCGGGAGAACCCGGCGTACCTGTCGGTGGTCCTGTTGGGCCGGGTGATCACCCGGCTGGGCACGCTGGCCATGGTGCACGACGGGACGGTGGAGAACATGTTCGCCTCCGACCTCGCCTTCCTCCAGGACTTCTACCGGCGGATCAACGCCGAGGGCCACACCCGGGCGGCGGTCTCGTGCCCGCACTGCGAAGGGGCGTTCGAAGTCGAGCTGGCCGGGAGCCGCCTGGGGGAATCGTGACGTACGCGGCCGACGTGATCGAGGAGGAGACCGCGTACCTGGCCTACCACTTGCACTGGGGCATGGACGCGATCCTCGATCTGGAGCATGCGGACCGGCAGGCGTACGTACGGCGGGTGGCGCAGTTGGTGGAGCCGTAACGGCGCGACGGCGTTGCGGCGGAGAGACGTAGCGACGTGGAGACGCAGCAACGTCGCTGGACACGGGGAAGCGGAAGGAAGGGGAGGGACATGGGCCTGTTCGGTCGGCGCCGACGAGAGCGCGCGGAAGCGGCGGGGATCGCGCCGACGGCCGTGCCGGGGCCGGGGCCGGGGCCGGTGTCTGTGCCTGCGCCGGTGCCTGAGCCGGCGGACGGCGGGTGGGCGGCCACGGCTCCGGTCCAGCGGGTGCTGGGAGTACCCCGGTTGACGGCCGACCGGGACTTCGCGGCGTCACTGGCCACACGGCAGACACTGGCCTTCAACGGGGGCCTCGGGCACGACGTGGCCTCATCGGCCCCGTCCGGCCTCCTGCTCGACGCCGTCACCCCGATCCCCACGGGTCCGACCCCACTCCCCGTCTCGCCGACCCTGCAGCGCCTGCCCCTCGCGGGACCGCCCGCGCAGTCACCGGCCCGAACGCGCGGGACTGTTCCGTCGGCTGCCCAGGCTGCGGCGGATGAGCCGGTCCCGGCCGCCGCGCCGACCGGGGCGGGTGGGTCGATCGCGACGGCTGCGGGCGTGCCGACCGACGCGCCCGTGCCGGGCGTGGTGTCGGCCACATCTGCTGGTCCGGTCCCGTCCCCCGGCCCGGTACAGGCGACCGCGTCCACGCCTGCCGGTCGCCCTACGCCGATGGCTGCGCCGGCCCCGAAGGCCGTGCCGAATCCGGCCGGCGGGTCGTCACCGGCGCGGGGGTCCGCGCCCGCTGGTGCCTCGGCGCGGGGAGTGGTGGCCGACCCGTCGGGTGGGCAGGCCCCGTCCGAGGCGTCGGTCCCGAGGGGCGGTTCTGCATCGGACGCGCGGGATGCGTCCCGGGCGTCGGTTCCGGCCGGGTTCCCCGGCCCGGTTCCGTCGGTTCCCGTCGAGGCGGCCGCCCCTGCCGCGGCCCCTTCTGCACCGCCGCTTCCGGCGACCGCCCCCGCCGGGGGCGAGCCGCACGACGTTCCGGTGCCGGCGCCGACGCAGCCGGTTCAGGGCCGCGCCGTCCCCGGGACGGTCGACACCGCGCCCCCGCACCGTGCACAGCGCACCGCTCCGATGTCCGCGCGGCCCCTGTCCGCCCCCGCGCTGCGGCCCGCGGCCGTGTCCGCGCCCGTCCCGGGCTCTGATACCTCCCACGCCACAGCCGCGACATCGGGCCCGCTGTCCGGAGCCGGATCCGCCGCGGCTGCTTCGACACCCGTGGTCGGATACGCGGATGCGGGCACACCGGTGCGCCCCGTCGCCGCCGACACGCCGAGGACCTCCGCGGACTCGCCGCCGCCAGGCCTTCCGGCCCCCGCGACGCGCGCCGTTCAGCGTGCCTTCCCCCCGATGGAACTCGGTACGGGTACCACCCCGGGCCCTGCTCGCGACCACACCCCGGAGACTGCGGACCCGGCACGGACGGCACCCCGGACGCCCCCCGTGACCCTGCCGGCCCCGGCCACGACACCCCTCACGACCGCGCCCGCCGTGCAACGGCCCGCCGGGCCGGAGGCGGCACCAACCGCTGCTCCGGTGGTGTCAGCACCTGCCGCTCCGCAGGCCACCCCGCCTGGTGCCGGCCGCAGTAAGCCGTCCGCCGTTCCGGAAGCCGTTTCCGGGCCCGTGCCGGCGGTATCGGCCACGACGGGCCACACGGTCGCCCCCGCCGTTCAGCGCGCCATCGTGCCGGGGGCCGTACCGCCCGCTGATCCGGTAGCGGCGGAGCCCGTCGCTTCGCAGGCCACCTCGCCTGGTCGCGGCGTGGCGTCCGCCGCACCCGGAGGGGTTCCCGGCGCCGCTCCGACACCTGTGCCCGCTGTTCGACGCCCCACCGCGTCGGCAGCGCCTCGTACGGAAACCGTTCCCAGCCCCGTGCCCTCCGCCTCTTTGCCCGCCGGGCCTGCTCCGGCCGTGCCAACGGGTCCGGTCGCACCTGCCGTTCGGCGGGTTGCCGGGCCCGCTGTTCCTACGGGGGTGGCCGCGCCCGTGGTTGCGCAGTCCGCGTCGCCGGGCGCTGGTCGTCGTGTGCCTTCCGTCGTACCGGCAGCGGATTCCCCCGCCGTCGGGGCAGGGGCAGGGACCGCGGCCGTGACGGCTGCCCCCGCCACGACGCCCCGCGCCGTCGTGCCCGCTGTGCAACGCGCCACGCGGACAGCGTCCCGTACGGAAACCGCGCCGGGCGCTGCGCCCCTCGTACCCTTGCCTCCAACGACCCCGGTGGGCGCCCCGGGGGGCGGGCCGACGCCCGCAGTGCCGCAGTCCTCCCCGGCCGGCGCCGGTCACGGCGTATCACGGGCCGGTTCGCACGCGGTTCTCCCCGCCGCCGAGGCCGGGGCCGGGCTCGCACCCGGCCTTCCCCCCGTCACCGCGGTGGCGGCGGCGGCCCGTGCCTCCGCCGTCGTTGCTTCCACCCGGACCGGGATGCCGTCCGGGCCCGCCGTCCAGCGCACCCTCACCGCGCCGTCCTCGCCCTTGACCTCCGCGCCCCGGCCCGTGGTGCCGTCGCGGACGGTGTGGCCCGTCGGCGCCCCAGTCGTCCCCGTACCCGTTCCTCCCCCAGGGGCGGGTACGGGGACCCACGAACCGCCCACCGGATCCGCTGCTCCGATCCCGGGGGCCCCTGACGTCCCCGTACCCATGGCCGCTTCCCCCAGGCCGGGTACGGGGACACGCAAGCCGCTCGTACGGCGTGTCCAGCGCGCCACGGCGGAAGAACCGCAGTCCAGGATGCGTCGGCCCCTGATCGGCGCCCCGATCAGGCCGGCCCCCGCCTCCGAGCAGCCGCCGCCGTCCACACCCGCGCAGGTACCGGTACCTGCCCCGGCCCCGGTCCCGCTTCCGGACACCCGCCCGGTGGCCTCACAGCCCCTCCCGTCCGTACGGATTCCCGGACCGCCGATCCAGCGGGCACCCGCGGCTCCGGTCCTGCTGGCCTCAAGGCGCCCGATCGTCCCGGCGGGGCCGCCCACGGAGCCGAGCCCGCCTTGCCCCGCCGCGCCCGCCGTGCTGCGCCGGACCACGGCCGCACACGCCGGTGCCGCACCCCTTCCGCTGGCCACGCTCACCCCGTTCGGCCCGCACACCCCGCCGACGGCCGGGCACGCATCCGTACCGTCCCCGGTACCGCAACCCGCACCCGCACCTCCGGCCCCGCCGAGCTCCGCACCCCTGCAACGGATCCTCACCGCGGGCACACCCGTGCCCCTCCCCTCGACCCCCGTCGCGCCGGCACATGTATCTGCACCTGCGCCTGCGCCGGTGCAGCCCGCACCGAGTACCCCGCCCGCGGTCACCGCCCCCGAACCGGCCCCGCCACCCCAGGCCGAACTCGACGCCCTCGCCCGGCGCCTCGTCGCACCGCTCTCGCGGCTGCTGCGCGCCGAGCTGCGCGGGGACCGCGAACGCCTGGGCCGCCTCCGGGACCGCTGACCGACCGCAGGACGGCCGAGCACGTACCGCCCGCGCCGTACCGCCACCCGCACCGCACCGCCCCGCCCGCACCGCGACACGCACCCGCACACGAACAGAGGGTCCCGCATGCCCACGCCACCGGACGCCGGCTCCACCGTCTTCTTCAAGCTCAGCATCGACGGCCAGAACCTCGGGCTGTTCAACGGCTGCGACGGGCTCTCCTCCCAGGTCGAGGTCGAGCAGCACCAGGAGGGCGGGAACAACGGGTTCGTCTGGCAACTGCCGACGCGCGTCACCTTCTCCACCATCCGCCTCACCCGCCCCCTGACCGCCGACACCGCCCGCGTCGCGGCCTGGATCTCCTCCCTCGCCACCGGCATCACCCGCCCCACCGCCCAGATCGCCGCCCTGCGCGCCGACGGCTCCGTCGTCGCCCAGTGGGGGCTCGTGGAGGTACTGCCGGTGCGCTGGACCGGGCCGACGCTGAACCCGGCCAGCCCTTCCGTCGCCACCGAGACCCTGGAGATCGCGCACCACGGGTTCACCGACGCCGGAGGGATCTGACGTGCCCGCACCCACCGGCGGCCGCGCCGCCGCAGGCCTCTCGCGCGCCTCCCTCGCCGTCCACCAGCCGCCCGCCCGGCTCGGCGGCTCGGTCGGCGGCCTGATCGGCGAGGTCCGCTTCCAGTTCAATCCGCGTCAGCTCCAGCTGTCCCGGTCCGCGCAGTGGCGCAGCGAGCCCGCCGTCGCGTACACACGCGGTGCTCCGCCGAAGTTCACCGGGGTCACCCCGGCGCAGCTGCGCGTGGAGGTCTTCCTCGACGCTTCCGGCACTCCGGGCGCGAGCACCGTACAGAGCCAGGTGGAACTGCTGCTCTCCTGCTGCGAGGTCACCGAACAGAGCGTCGGCACCAAGGCTCCCTCGCCGCCCTGGGTGAAGTTCTCGTGGGGCTCCTTCAGCACGGTCCAGCTGACCGCGTTCGTGACGCACGCGAGCGCCACCTATACCCTTTTCAGCCCCAACGGCACGCCCCTGCGCGCCACTTGCTCGATGTCCCTGACCGAGATCCCGAGTGAGTCCAAGCGCCAGAACCCGACCTCGGGCGCGCTCTTTGCGCGCCGGGTCCACCGAACGGTGGCCGGTGACACGCTCGCCTCCCTCGCCTGGCGCGAGTACGGGGACCCGACCCGGTGGCGGCTGATCGCCGAGGTGAACGGCATCGACGACCCGATGCGGCTGCGTCCCGGAACCGAACTCCTTCTCCCTGCAGGCTCGGAGCGTGCCACATGAGCGAGACCACCTTCACCACCCTCCTCCACGTCCAGCTCGGCGGCTCTCCGCTCCCCGACCCGCTGGCCACCCTGCTGACCGAGGGCTGGGTGGACGCGAGTGTGAACGTGCCCTCCGCCTTCCAGCTGACCTTCACGGACGGCGATGGCACCCTGACCCTGCTGTACCCCCAGCTCACCGTCGGCTCCAAGGCGGTGATCAGCCCCTTCACGGACGGTGTCCGCGGCACTCCGCTGATCACCGGCGAGGTCACCGCGCTGGAGGTGGACACCGAGCCCGGCGCCGGGCGCCGGCTCGTGCTGCGCGGCTACGACCCCGGCCACCGGCTGCTGCGCAATCGGCGGGTCGCGGGCTACCCGCAGATGACGGCGTCGGACATCGTGCGGAAGCTGACCGGGCAGTGCGGGCTGGAGCTGGGTCGGGTGGAGCCCACGCCGACCGTGTACGAGCTGGCCACCCAGCCCGGCATCACCGACTGGGACTACCTGTCCCGGCTGGCGGCCGAGAACGACGTCCGGCTCTCCTTCGACGCCGAGGGGAGGCTCGACTTCGCCCCGCTCGCACCCGCAGCGGGTGCGCCGGCGGACACCACGCCCGCGCTGCAGAGCCCGTACGTTCTGGAGTTCGGCCGCAACACCCTGCAGAGCAGGATCGCGCTGACCTCCGCCGGCCAGGTGGGTCAGGTGACGGTGCGCGGCTGGGACATGACGGCCAAGCGGCCGCTGGCCGCCTCGGCGGCCGCCGGAACCACCCAGGACATCATGGCCGACGTCACCGCGGCGCAGCTGACGGCCGCCTTCGGGAAGGCGGGGCTGGACGCCACGCGGGTTCCCTACACGACCCCCTCGGAGGTCACGCACGCCGCCCGCGCGCTCGCCGACGACGTCGCGGGGTCGTTCGGGGAGCTGGAGGTGGCGGTCACGGGGAATCCGGGGCTGATGCCGGGCCGGCCGGTGGCGGTGAAGGGCGCCGGATTCCCCTTCGAGGGCAAGTACACGGCGACCGGTGTCCGTCACGTCTTCGCCTCGGGCCAGCCGTACGTCACCTGGCTGACCGTCTCCGGGCGACAGTTCCGCTCGCTCTACGGACTCGCCTCGGGCGGAGGCGCAGGATCGGGCGGCGAGCCGGCGGCGCCGCTGCCGGGGGTGGCCGTCGCGCTGGTCACCAACATCAAGGACCCGCTGGACCTGGGCCGCGTACGGCTGCGCTTCCCCTGGCTCTCGGACACGTACGAGAGCGGCTGGTGCCGGGTCGCGCAGTTCGGCGGCATCGGCGGCGGCGGGCTCCTCCTGCCGAACGTCAACGACGAGGTGCTGTGCGCCTTCGACCGCGGCTCCCTGGAGCACCCGTACGTA
Organism: Streptomyces sp. NPDC054849; assembly: GCF_053610945.1. Classification (NCBI taxonomy): domain Bacteria; kingdom Bacillati; phylum Actinomycetota; class Actinomycetes; order Kitasatosporales; family Streptomycetaceae; genus Streptomyces; species Streptomyces sp. NPDC054849. Next base: position 77,933 of record NZ_JBSGZI010000024.1, on the reverse strand, counting down.
CTCGCCGGGCTCTACAACGGGGTCGACCGGGCGACCCGTGAACCCGACGGGATCGCGGCGGTCGACCCGACCTCCGGGCAGGTGAACTGGCGCTCGCTCACGGCGCGCAGCGGACACACGGTGGAGCTCCTGGAGCGGACCGGGACGGCGCGCGCGTCCAGCGGCATCCGGCTGCGCACCGGCGACGGCGGCATGACCGTCCAGCTCAACGAGGCGCAGACCACGCTCACCATCAGCAGCGACGGCACGGTCACCATCCACGGCGCCCGCGGGGTCGAGGTGGACTCGGGTGGAGACCTCACGCTGTCGGCGACCGGCGCGCTGAACCTCAGCGCGGGCCGCGGACTGCACCTGAAGGCGGGCCTCGGGATGGACGTGAAGACACGGCTGGGTGTCGACGTGCAGACGCCGGGCCGGGTCGCCGTCCAGGCGATCGGGAACGTCGGCATCACGGCCGCGACGGTGTCGCTGATCGGCGTCACGACACGCAACGGGGTGCCGTTCTAGGGCATCCGGGCAAGGCGCACACAGCGCGCGGGGCGCACTGCGCAAACGCAAGGCGCAGGCGCAAGGCGCAAGGCGCAGGGCCCAGAGCGCAAGGGCGCAACGGGCGCAGGGCGCACGGTGCAGGGCGACGATTCGGAAACGTTGAGGGAACGAGCAGATGAGCGAGCACTTCGTCGGGGCCGGGTGGGCCTTCCCGATGCGGATCGACCCGGGCGGGGCCATCGCGCTGGCCCGCCGGGACCGCGAGGTGGAGGAGGCGATGCGCCTGGTCCTGGCGACGGCCCCCGGCGAGCGGCCGATGCGCCCGGAGTTCGGCTGCGCGGTGCACGACCTGGTCTTCGCGCCGGCCAACGACGCGACGGCCGGGCGGATCCGGTACGAGGTCCGCACCGCACTGGACCGGTGGGAGCCGCGGATCGAGGTGCGGGAGGTGACCGTGACCCCGGCGCCGGACGACCCCGCCGTGCTGCACATCGACGTGCGGTACACGGTGCGCGGCACGAACAACCCCCGCAGCCTCGTCTTCCCCTTCTACGTGATTCCCGCCGAGGGCGGCGACGCGGACCCCGCCGACGGCCACCACCCCACCACCGGCTCCCCGGCCCCCAGCGAAAGCGGACGACACTGATGGCCCTGCCCGCACCCCGGCTCGACGACCGGCACTTCCAGCAGTTCGTGGACGATGCCAAGCGGTACATCCAGCGACGCTGCCCCGAGTGGAGCGACCACAACGTCTCCGATCCCGGGGTCACCCTCATCGAAGCCGTGGCCCACATGGCCGACCAGCTGGTCTACCGTCTCAACCGGGTTCCGGAGAAGAACCAGCTGGCCTTCCTCGACCTGCTGGGCATCACGCTCTTCCCGCCGTCGGCCGCCCGTGCGCCGGTGACGTTCTGGCTCGCCGCGCCCCAGCCAGAGCCGGTGGTCCTGCCCGCGGGGACCGAGGTGGCCACCGGTCGCACGGAGACCGACGAAGCGGTGGTCTTCGCCACGGAGAGGGATCTGACCCTGGTCCCGTGCACCCTCTCCCACCTGCTCTGCCAGGGCTCGGGGGCCGCACCCGTCGACCGCACGCAGGAGGTCCGGGCCGGGGTGGACGTGCCCGTGTTCACGGAACTCCCTCAGGCGGGAGATCTGTTGCTGTTCGGACTGTCGGCGGCGCTGCCCGGCTGCGCGGCGGTCCTGCGGGTGGACAGCAGGGTCGACGGTGTGGGCGTGGACCCCCGCCAGCCCCCTCTGGCCTGGGAGGCCTGGACGCCCGACGGCTGGACGGCCTGCGAGGTCGCCTCCGACTCCACGGGCGGCCTCAACCGGCCCGGCGACGTGGTACTGCACCTGCCGACGGGGCACACCCTGTCCCGGCTGGGCGGACTGGAGGCCGGCTGGGTGCGCTGCCGGGTGACGGCGCCCCGGCCCGGTCAACCGTTCTACACGTCCTCGCCGACCGTGCGGGACGCCGACGGTTTCACCATCGGGGGTACGGTCACCGCCTCGCACGCGGAGTTCGTACGGGAGGAGCCGCTCGGGGAGGCCGAGGGCGTGCCGGGACACCGGGTGCGGCTCGCGCACGTACCGGTGGTGGGCGACGTGCTGCTCGACGTCTCGGACGGGGCGGGCTGGCAGCGGTGGCGGGAGGTCGCGGACTTCTCGGCCTCCGCGTCAGGGGACCGGCACTTCACCCTGGACGCGACGACCGGCGAGATCGCCTTCGGACCGGCGGTACGGGAACCCGACGGCTCGCTGCGGCAGTTCGGTGCCGTCCCGGCCAAGGGTGCGGCCGTACGGGCGACCCGCTATGGGGTGGGCGGCGGCCGCGGCGGGAACGTGGCGCGGGGGGCGATCCAGGTCCTGCGCAGCTCCATCCCGTACATCGCGAGGGTGGAGAACCGGGAGGCCGCCCGGGGCGGGGTCGACGGGGAAACGGTCGACGAGGCCCGGCTGCGGGCGCCGATCGCCCTGCGCGCGCAGGAGCGGGCGGTGACCGCACGGGACTACGAGGAGCTGACCCGGCGGGCCGCCCCGGAGGCCGCCCGGATCCAGTGCCTGGCCGCCGGCACGGAGGCACCGGCCGACGCGGGGGCCGTCGGGGAGAACGCGGTCCGCGTGCTGGTGGTGCCGCAGGCCGTGACGGATCGGGGCGGCCGGCTGCGCTTCGAGCAACTGGTGCCGGGCGACGAACTGCTGTCCCGGATCACCGGGTTCCTCGACGAACGCCGCCCGCTGGGGACCAGGCTGGCGGTCGGGCCGCCCTTCTACCAAGGGGTGACGGTGGTGGCCACCGTCCACAGCTACCGGTCGGCCACCGCGGATCTGGTACGGGAGGACGCCCTCGACGCCCTGTACACGTACCTGGATCCGCTGACGGGCGGATCGGACGGCCGCGGCTGGCCCTTCGGCCGGTCGCTCCGCTCGGGGGAGGTCTTCGCGGCCCTCCAGCGGGTGCCGGGGGTGGAGTTGGTCGACGAGGTGCTGCTCCATCCGGCCGACCCGCTGACCGGGCGTCGCGGCGACGCCACGGACCGGGTCGATCTCGGGCCGTCCGCGCTGCTCTTCCCCTTCGACCACCGCGTCCGCGTGATCGAGGCCCTGTGACCGGCCCCGGCCCCGGCCCCGGCGCAAGCCCCGCCACCGGCCCCGGCCCCGGCCCCGGCACCGGCACCGGCATCGGTGGCGGCACCAGTGCGCGTGGCGCCCTCGACGGGCTGGAGTCGCCGCGTCCGCTGGGCCTCGCGCTGCCCGCGGTCTACGCGGACGACGACCTGGCCCAGCGGTTCGTCACCGGGCTGGACTCGATGCTGGCGCCCGTCTTCAACGTGCTCGACTGCCTGGAGGCGTACTTCGACCCGGCGCTCGCCCCGGCCGACTTCGTCGACTGGCTCGCGGACTGGGTCGGAGCCGAGCTCGGCGGCGACGAACCCGTGGCGGTACGCCGGCACGCCGTGGCCACCGCCACCGCTCTGCACCGGCGGCGCGGCACCCGGCACGGTCTGGCCGAAGCGGTGCGGCTGTGCTTCGGGGTCCGGCCCGAGATCACCGAGAGCGGCGGCGCCTCCTGGTCGGCCAAGCCGCTCGGGCCGTTCCCCGGCGCACCGCGGGCCGCGCTGCACGTCACCGTACGGCTGCCCCGCGAGCCCGCGCCGGGCGACCGGCACCGGCTGCACGCGGTCGTCGCCGCGGCCCGGCCCGCGCATCTGCCGTTCACGGCCGAGCTCCTGGCCGCCATCCCGCTCCACTCCTCTGTTCCGGAAGGGAACTGACACACCATGTCCGCAGCCCGGACCACTGCTCCCTGCCCCGAGTGCGCCGCTCCCTCGCGTACGACGGGTCAGTCCTTCTGCGACTCGTGCGGCGCCTTCCTGCGCTGGGACACGGCCGGCTCCTCGGGGGCGGCCGGCTCCTCCGGCGCGCCCGGCTCCTCCGGCTCCGCCCCCGTCGGCGGTGACGCGAACCCCGCCGAAGCGCCCACCGCGCCGCTCCCCGTGGTGTCGCCCGAGCCGGCCGGCGCAGCCGCCGACTCGCCACCCACGGTCTCCCCCTCCTCGGCCGCTTCCACCGACGCTGCCGCCGGCCCCGGGACGGTCGCCGCCCCCGACGCGACCGCCGGCTCCGACGCGGCCCGCGCGCTGCTGGTGCCCGTACCCGCGGCCGAGGAGGCTCACAGCCCGGCCGAGCGGCCCGGGGGCGTCCTGCCCGGGCGGCCCGAGGCGGCCCGTCCGCGCGTACGGGCCCCACAGCCGGCCGCAGCAAGGCAGCAGGGCCCGCCGTGCCCCGCCTGTGCCACGGCGAACGCCCCGCACCGTTCCTTCTGCCGCTCCTGCGCCTCCCCCCTGGGCACGCGGCGCGAGGTGTCGCAAGAGGGCCCCTTCGCAGGGCAGCGGCCGTCCCTGCGGCGGGAGCGGCGCAGATGGATCGTGCGGGCGGTCGTCGTGTCGGCCGTCGTCCTGGTGGCCGTGGGCGGTCTGATCGGAGGGCCGCCGGCCGCCCGCGCGGTCCAGGACCACTTCGCCAAGCGCGTCGCCGTGCGCCCCACCGCCTGGAGCGCCTCCCACGCCGCCGAGGGCCGCGGCCCCGAACTCGCCTTCGACGGCTACTCCAACACCTGGTGGGGCACGGGGTACGCGGGCGATTCCAACGGCCAGCACCTCCAGGCGGACTTCGCCCAGCCCATGGACCTGCTGGCGGTGCTCATCACGCCGGGCACCTCCAAGCGCCCCGGCCAGGCGGCCGACCAGGCCCGTCCGCAGGAGGTGGACCTGGTCGTGACCGACTCGGCCGGGCGGGCCCGCACCCTGCACAAGGTCCTCAACGACGGCGGCGTCCAGCGCGTCGACGTCCGCGGCCGCGACACGGTGTCCGTGCGCATCGTCCTGCGATCGGCTTACGGCAGCGGCCAGGACCGCCAGGTAGCGGTGGCGGAAGTCGAGTTCTTCGGCCGCTCGCGCACCTGAACCGGGCGACGCGACCGCCCGGCCGGGGCCCTCCCCTCGCGCCGGCGCACGCCGCCGGACGGGAAAAACGCTTGGACTGCGCGGGCGGTGTCGCGGGACACTGCGGATCCTGGCCTGCCGGTATCCCGGTGTCGGCGTCGCTCCGGGCGGCGCGGGGGTTTCGGCCGGGGCAGGCCAGGCCCTTCTCCGAGAAGCACGTGGCGCGCCGCCACACGACGACACGGGGTTGCCATGGGATCGTCTGCATCACGCGAAGGTCCGCCGGGCAGGGGCCCGGTGCTCCTCGCCCTGCGCTACTACGGACGGGAGTTGGCCCGGCTGCGCCGGCTGGCGGTGCCGGCGATGCTGCTCCCGGCGCTGGGCAACATCGGCATCAACTACATCGCGCCGCTGGTCGTCGCGAAGCTCGTCGGCACAATCGCCGGGGACACCGGTACCGGGATCGGCTCGATGCTGCCCTACGTCCTCGCGTTCGCCGGCGTGCTGCTGCTCGCAGAGACGCTGTGGCGCATCGGCCTCCACTGCCTGAACCGCGTCGACGCCCGCGGCGTCGAGCACCTGTACGTGATCGGCATGGACGAACTGTTCGCCAAGGACGCCACGTTCTTCCACGACAACTTCGCCGGGTCGCTGACCAAACGGGTCCTGAGCTTCGCCTCACGCTTCGAGGAGTTCGTCGACACCCTGACCTTCTCGGTCGTGGGCAGTTTCGTGCCACTGGTGTTCGGGTCAGTGGTGCTGTGGCACTACGAACCGCTGCTCGTCGTCGGGCTCCTGGCCCTCATCACTCTGACGGCGCTGTGCGTGCTGCCCCTGATCCGTCGCCGCCAAGCCCTCGTCGACCAGCGGGAGGCGGCGATCGCCCGGGTGTCGGGCCACGTCGCCGACAGCCTCATGAACATGGACACGGTCCGGGCGTTCGCCGCCGAGGAGCGCGAGGCCGCCGAACACCGCTCGCGCGTCGCGGAGTCCCGGCGGCTCATGCTGCGTTCGTGGGACTACGGCAACCTGCGCATCGACACGCTCGTCGCACCGATGTCCGTGCTGACCAACGCGCTGGGCCTGCTGCTCGCCGTGACGCTCGGCGGGGGCCGACTCGGCGTGGAGGCGGTCGTCGTCGCCTTCACCTACTACGCCAACGCGACCCGGATCATGTTCGAGTTCAACCAGATCTACCGCCGCATGGAAAGCTCGATGACGGAGGCGGCGCAGTTCACCGAACTGCTGCTGACGCCCCCGACCGTGCTCGACCCGGAGTCTCCGGAGCCGCTGCGGCCCCGGGCCGCGGATGTGCGGTTCGAGCGCGTGACGTTCGCCCACGGGGGTGGCAAGCCGCTCTTCGAGGGCCTCGACCTGGACGTGCCCAGTGGGGCGAAGGTCGGTCTCGTCGGCCGGTCCGGCGGGGGCAAGACCACGCTCACCCGGTTGCTGCTGCGGATGACCGACATAGACGTCGGCCGGATCCTGATCGGAGGACAGGACATCAGCAGACTGCGTCAGGCCGACCTGCGCAGCCTGATCGCCTACGTACCCCAGGACCCGGCGATGTTCCACCGGACGCTGCGGGAGAACATCGCGTTCGCCCGGCCGGACGCCACCGAGGCCGAGATCCGCCGTGCGGCCGAGGCGGCGCACGTCACGGAGTTCGCCGATGCGCTTGCGGACGGCTTCGACACCATGGTGGGCGAGCGCGGCATCAAGCTGTCGGGCGGGCAACGCCAGCGCGTCGCCCTGGCCAGGGCGATCCTGCGCGACGCGCCGATCCTGCTGCTCGACGAGGCGACCAGCGCGCTGGACTCGGAGAGCGAGATCCTCGTCCAGGAAGCGCTGTGGCGGCTCATGGAGGGACGGACGGCGCTCGTGGTGGCGCACCGGCTGAGCACCGTCGCCGGCATGGACCAGCTCGTCGTCCTCGACCGCGGCCGGATCGTCGAACAGGGCACGCACCGGGAACTGCTCACCTCGCAGGGCGCCTACGCGAAGCTGTGGCAACACCAGTCGGGCGGCTTCCTCGCCGACACCCCCGCCCGCTCCGACCTGAACCGCACGTGAGCACGCCACGCCGGGCGAGGCCCCTCCGGAGGGCGGAGCCTGCACGACGGACCGGCACGGCGTCCACGCGGTCGGCGAACGCCGCCGGTTGACGACCGCGACCTCACTGCACGCTGAAGCCGTGCGGATGGGCGGGGTCGTGCGGGCACGCGAAGACGTTGAGTCTGCCGAAGTTGCCGACGGCGACTCCCGTCGGGCGGCTCGAGCCGGGAACGGGGGCGTCCGCGTCCTCTGCCGGGCGCCAGCTTTCGCTGTCGGAGCGCCACTCGTACGAGTCGACGGTCAGCAGCAGGACCATCGCGTGGCCGCAGCCGCCGCATTCCATGGACCCGGGGCCGGTGACGTTCCAGGCGGCGTGCCCTCCGGCCTTCCAGCCGGGGGCGATCGACAGGTCGCTCTGGTAGCTCGGCGGGACGGCGGCCGGGAAGCCGTCCCCGGTCCCGTCCCCCGTCTCGTACGCGGCCTCCTCCTGCGCGTCCTCCCACTCCTCGACGCGTTCGCCGAGTTCGCCGGTCAGCAGCTCGATGTACGGATACTCGGTGACCCGCTCCGGGTGCAGCACGCAGGGGCTCGGCACGTAGCCGTCGAAGCCGACCGGCCCGGGCTCCGGCTGCGCCGCCGCCACCTCGCGGACTTCCGAGGACCGACGCCACCGCAGTCGCACGTGCATACCGTGCCCCGTGGGCCCGTGCGCATCGAACGGGCACCAGAACACCTGCAGCAGGTCGCAGCCGTCCGGTCCGGCGGGCAGGTCCGGGACGTCCCGGCTGTAGAGCTGCGCCACGGCGAGCAGCGGCCCGCTGTGCTCGTGCGGTTCGTCGCACTCCGGCCACGGCTCGCCGACGGGCCACAGCAGGGGGCCGCCCACGTGGCTGTCGCCCGTCGTCGGGGTTCCGGCGCGGGGGTGCAGCCGTGTCGTCGTGGCGCGTTGCGCGGCCAGCCCGGGGAACAGCGCTTCGACGTCCAGGGGCCGCGGCGGGGTGGTGAAGGTCATGCGGCAGAAGCTACAAGCACCCGCCGGTGGCCGGTCTGCGGGGCCCGGTACGGCTTTGCGCAGGGGCCGGTGGGACGGCCGAGCATCCCGGAGGCGAGTGTTCCACCTGCTTGGCTTAGGCTGACCCCCATGGTGGGGCAATCGAACAAACGACAGCGGGTCATCACCGCCGTCATCTCCTTCGTTGTGGCGACGGTCGCGACGATCGTCGCGGCTTCGTCGCCGTCCCCGTCGGCATCCGAGTCGACGGGAGGCGCCGGCAGCGGCTTCCAACGGCCCCCCGAGCCGCCCAAGGAACACGACCTGCGTCTCGGCGTCTCCTACGGTGACACGCTGACCTGGAAGTCCGACGAGGGCCTGGAGGCCGCCCTCAACGACGCGGTCGGCCTCGGCACGAAGTGGATCCGGGTGGACCTGGCCTGGAACAACATCCAGCCCGACACCCCGAACAACTACAACTGGAAGCGTTTCGACCGCGTCGTCACGGCGGCCCGGGAACGCAACCTGGAGATCCTGGCCACCATCGCGTACACCCCCGCGTGGGCGCGCTCCGCATCCTGCTCCGACGCCCGGCCCTCCTGTCCGCCAGCCGACCCCAAGCGGTTCGCCGCCTTCGCCAAACTCGCGGCACTGCGCTACGCACCGCAGGGCGTGCACACGTGGGAGATCTGGAACGAGCCGAACCTCCCGCAGTTCTGGTACCCCAAGCCCGACGCGAAGGCCTACACGACGCTGCTGAAGGCCACCGCCAAGTCGTTGCGTGAGGCGGACCCGACGGCGTACCTGCTGATGGGCGGGCTCGCCGCGGTCGGTACCTGGGAGAAGATCAAGTACGTCTCCCACGTCGACTTCCTGGAGCAGGTCTCCCAGCTCGGCGGGAACAAGGTCGTCGACGCGCTCAGCTACCACCCCTACGCCTGGCCCCAGCTGCCGCACGACGGCAAGGTCTTCAAGGAGATCAGCAGCGCCGGTGAGAACCTGGTGGGCGTCGCCGAACGGCACGGGACGCCCGGGATACCCGTCTGGCTGACGGAGACCGGTGCGCCCACCAACGGTCCGGGCAACGCCGCGGCCGACGAGAAGTCCCGCGTGGACAACATCACCCACGTGACCGAGGCGTTCCAGGCGAGGATCGCCACCGACACCGTGCCGACGGCGGCGCAGGACAAGTACGTGGCGGCCGTGTTCTGGTTCGCCCACCAGGACACGGCCACGGGCGACGACAAGAGCCACTCCAAGTACTACGGGCTGCGCCGCTACGACGGCTCGGCGAAGCCGGCGTTCTCCACCCTGCGGACCGCCATCGAGGAATACAAGAAGAAGCATCCCAAGTAGGGGCAGCGGGGAGCGGCGAGCGGGGAGCGCTACAGGGACCGGAACAGCTCCAGGTACCGGGCCAGGAGGCGGTCCCACGCGAAGCGCTCCCCGGCCGATCGCCGCCCCGCCGCGCCCAGCCGGTCCGCCAGCGTGCCGTCCTCCAACAGCCTCCGGCAGGCCGCGGCCAGAGCCCCTGCGTCCCCGGGCGGCACCAGCAGCCCGGTGCGGCCGTCCTCGATGACGTACGGAATGCCGCCCACCGCCGAGCCGACCACGGGCGTGCCGCACGCCATGGCCTCCACGAGCACCATGCCGAACGACTCGGCCTCGGTCAGCGACGGCAGGGCCAGTACGGCGGCCTCGCGGACCGCCTCCACCAGCTCCGGCCCGGTCAGTTCCCCGGACGCCGAGACCCGGTCCCCGACTCCGAGGGACTTCGCCAGCGCGAGGTGGTCGGCCACCGCGTCGCCGCCGCCGACGAGGCGCAGCCGCGCACCGGGCACCTCGGTCAGGGCCCGGACCAGGACGTCCACGCCCTTCCACGCCGAAGAGCGGTCGATACGGCCCACGTACAGGAGGACCGGCTGCCGCTCGGAGGGCGGCGCGCCCGGTGTGAACCGGGCGGTGTCCACCCCCGGGCTGATCTCCAGCGCGCCCGGTCGCTCCGCCGCCAGGGAGACCGGGGAGACGGCCACCAGCGCGCGGGCCCGTGCGAACACACGGGGCAGCACCCGGCGTTCGTACAGGCCGATGAGCCGGTCCGCGGCGCCGGTGCCGGAGCCGCCCTTGTGCATCGAGCCCGCGTGGTACGTCAGCACCGACGGCCGGCGTCCCGCCACGGCCACCGCGAGGTCCCCCAAACCCGGTACGGGCGCGTGCGCGTGGACCACGTCGGCGCCCGTCCGTCGCAGCCAGTACCGCACCTGCAACGGCCACAGCGGGCTCAGGGGGGTGTTGGACAGCCGGACCCAGGTGCCCAGACGGATCACCCGCACGCCGTCCTCGACGGTGGTCCCGGTCCGCAGGCCGGTACGGGTGGTGAGGACGACCACGTCGAGATCGGGGGCGTCGCACACGGCGCGGGCGACCCGGGCGGCGTACTGCTCGACCCCGCCGAGGTGCGGCGGATAGTAGGGGGTGACGACGGCCACCGTACGGCGCTTCACGCGGCGGCCCGCAGCAGTTCCGGGAAGCGCTCGGCCTCGGCGACGTAGCCGGGCAGGCGCCGTGCCAGCTGCTCCCGGTAGCCGGTGTCCTCGTGCAGCAGCGGCTCCACGAGTGCCCACAGCCGGGCGTGGGTGACGTCCGCGATGGGCAGCACGTACGCGCCGAGGCCGAGGTCGGCCATGATGCCCCGGGTCTTGTGTTCGTACTCGATGGCCACGCACGGGACGCCGCTGGTCAGGGAGAAGATCACCGAGTGGAAGCGGGTGCCGATCAGCAGGGCGCACTCGCCGTAGACGCCCTTGAGGTCGCGGTAGTCGACGCTCTCCTCGATCAGCAGCGGCGCCCCGGCGCAGTGGGCGGCGATCCGGCGCTCCACGATCCGGTCGTCGTCGCCCAGGTAGTCGGTGCTGACCTGGGGGATGAGCACGACGCGGGCGCCGGTGGCCTGCACGGCGTCGATGGTCTCGGCCAGGGCGCGCTCGTAGGCGTCCTGCGCGGCCGGCGCGAGCCAGCGCCTGGCCGTGACGCCGACCAGCCGCTCGTGCGGGCCGACGCCGAGGCGGGCCCTCCAGTCGGAGAGGGGCGGTGGGTCGAAGGCGAAGCCGGAGTCGACTCCCCGGACGACGGCCGAGGCGGGCAGTCCACAGCCGCGCAGCTGGTCCACGCTGACGTCCTCGCGGGCGAGCACCAGCGGGGAGCGGCCCAGGGCCCGGGCGACGAGCCGGCGCTGGGCGACGGCCGGGAACGGCCCGTAGGACTGCGGGGCGAAGACGACCGGTACGCCCGCCCGCTGCGCCAGGAGGACGGGCAGGAGCACGAAGAAGACGTTCTGGTGGCCGTCGAGCCCGGGGCGGGCCAGGACGTAGGCGCCTCCGGTGGAGACCACCAGATCGGCATCGGCCAGGGCGTCCGCCTCCCGCCGTGCCTCGGCCGGCAGAACCCGTCGCAGGAGGGCGGCCGCGGGGCGGGGGAGCAGCAGCAGCCCGGCGCCGGCGGCGCCGACCCACAGCTTGCGCAGGAGCCGGCGGGCCAGGGAGACGGTCCCGTCGGCGACGTGACGGCGGATCGAGCCGAGGTTGGGGGCGTCCTCGAAGTCGGGGTGCACGGAGGGGTCCTCCATGCCCGCGACGCGGACGTCGGCGTCCGGGAAGGCCTCCCGGATCTGGCGCAGGCAGACGGACAGCAGCGCGGCGTCGCCGGCGTTCTCCCGGACGTAGGCGTTGATCACCACGATCTTCACGGGCGGTACCTCTCGGCAGTCGGTGCGGCGGACGCCGGGCCCGGAAGGCGGACGGCGCGCAGTTGAAGGGTGTCGACCGGAGACCAGCCCGGCCCGGGGTCGACGTCCGGCTCCGGAGGACGGGGCGCGGAGGGCCGGCCGCGCAGCAGGGCGGCCGTGGCGAACAGCCCGGCGGCCAGGTTTCCCAAGCCCCAGGCGAAGCCCACCCAGATCAGCCCGCGCGGTGCCCACAGCACGGACAGGCCGATGGTGGTGCAGGCGAGGATGACGTTGGCGGTGATCAGTCGTCTCATGCGCTGCGCCAGTTTCAGCCCGAAGCAGGCCCACGTGTTGAGGGCCACGGGCAGCGCCGCGATCGCCAGCACGCTCAGCAGGCCCCGTGCGGTGGACGCGTAGTCGGCGCCGAACATGAGCAGGAGCAGCCCGCTGCCGGAGGCGACCACGGCGACGGCGGGAACCTGCACGGTGGCGATGATCTTTGCGGAGCGGCGTAGCAGCTCGCCGAAGCGGGACTCGTCGGAGGACACCTCGGCGAAGACGGCCTCACCGATGGCGGTGGAGACGGAGTTGAGCAGCGCGGCGATCTGGAACGCGACGAAGTAGTAGCCGGCCTCCGAGGCCCCCAGCTTCTGCAGCACGATCAGCGGTGTGACCAGCACGGGCGCCAGGTTGATCAGGCTGGAGACGTAACTGGCGACGGAGAAGCGGAGCTGTTCGCGCAGACGGGTGCCGCGACTGCGGAAGTCGAAGCGGAAGCCCAGGCGGCGGTGCAGCAGCAGCAACGCCGCCGCCACCGCCACCACGTAGCCGATGCCCGCCGAGCCGACGATGCCGACCGCGCCGAACCCGACGAGGGCGACCGGGGCGGCGATCTTGGCGAGGCCCTGCAGGATGCCGTCGAACAGCACGTTGTACTGCGCCATGCGGGCGCTGATGAAGACGGCTTTGACGAGCAGGTTCACCGCGGCGCAGGCGCAGAACAGTACGAAGAGGACGGCGAGATGGGGGTGATCCCGGATGAACAGCAGCTTGTGCCCGTACCAGGGCAGTCCCAGCAGGTAGAGGCCGGCGGCGGCGCAGGACACCAGCACGACCAGGGCCATGGACTGGGTGACCTGCCCGTTGCGGGCCGTGTCGTCCGCGGGGAAGCGGATCAGGGTGCTGTTGAGGCCGAACATGCTGAGGTAGGCCAGCAGGGAGGTCGCCGAGATCAGCGAGGTGGCCAGCCCGACCTGCTCGGGAGGGTAGAAGCGGGCGACGACCACCCAGAACAGGAAGCTGAGCCCGGCCGTCGTCACCGTCGATGCCAGCAGGAAGAAGGAGCTCCGGAACATCTGGTCCGCAGGGCGGGCATGCCTACCCACGGAGGGAGTCCCGGTAGTGGCCGAGCAGCGCCGTCACGTGCCGCTCCCAGCCGAAGGAGTTCACGGCCAGCGCACGCGCGGCGGCCCCCATCGAGGCCCGCCGCAGGGGGTCCGCGACGAGGGAGTCCAGCGCGGTGCGCAGCGCCGCCGTCTCACGCGGCACCAGCAGCGCGACCTCGTGGTCCAGACCGTAGGGTGCGTATCCGGGATCGTCGGTGGTCACGACGGGCATACCGGAGGCCATGGCCTCCTGAACGGTCAGCGGGAAGCCCTCGGCGGTGGACGGCAGGGCGAAGACGTCGCACGCCCGGTAGACCTCGGCGAGGTCCTCGGCGGACAGGGCGCCGAGGTGGTGGACTCCGGGCCGCCCGGCCAGTGCGGCACCGTCGCCGTCACCGGCGAACACGAGGTCGTACGCGGCCTCGGGCGCGTGGGCCTCCAGAAGCAGCCCGTAGCCCTTCTTGGGCACGAGCCGGCCCGCGAACAGCACCAGTGTCCGCTCGGCGGGCAGGCCGAACCGCGCGCGGACCGCCGCCCGCTCCGCGGGACCCGTCGCCGGCCGGAACAGCTCCGTGTCCACGCCGTTGGAGAGGTGGCGGTGGGCGCCGGCGGCGGCGCCGAGACGGCGGACGAACGCGGCGACGTCCGCGTTGACGGTGAAGACCCGGCGGGCGCGGCGCAGCTGGGGGCGGCCGGCGAGGGCGTAGACGACGTGCTGCACTCCGCGCACCAGCGCCGACGGGTGCGCGACCAGGCCGACGTGCTGGGTGACCACGGTCGGGGTCCGGGTGACGGCGGCGGCCAGTCCGGCGGCCCAGGAGGAGGCGTACAGGCAGTCGTGGACGTGGACGACGTCGGCGTGGCGGGTCCGGCGCAGCGCGGCGGACAGCAGCGCGGGGGAGAACAGCGGGAAGGGGACACCGGCCCGGCGCTCCACCGCGTTCGACGCGGCGACGCGCACGACGCGGACACCGTCCTCCTGGCTCGTCCCGCCGCGCTCCCCGCTGGTGAGGACGGTGACGTCGGCGCCCAGGCGGGTCAGGTGCAGGGCCTCGTTGCGGACGACGTTCTCGATACCGCCCACGTGCGGCGGGTAGTAGTGGCTGACGAGAAGGACCCGCGGCTGCGGCTGCGTTCCGTTCACCTGTAGATCACGGCCCCTTCGTTGCTGTAGATCAGGTTGCGGGTCGCATCGAGCAGGTTCCGCGGATACCGGTAGGTCACCAGGTCGCCGCGGAAGAAGACGGTGACCTCGTCCTTGCGGGTCGGCGTGTTGCCCAGCAGCACGTAGGACTGGGAACGCAGCAGCGCGGGGTGGACGCTGTCCTGCGCCCGCACGGTGAACAGGGTCTGGAGCCGGCTGAAGGAGTACCGGTCGGTCTGCACGACGACGTCGTCGCCGCCCGCCCGCCGATTGAGCCACATCGCGGCCCGCCGGTCCTCGGCGTGCGGATAGTAGATGTCGTAGGAGGGCCCCGAGTTGCTGAGCGAGAGCTGCGCCGGATAGCCGCCGAGGACCCTGGGCACCACACCGGTCAGGTCGAGCAGCAGCCCCGCGACCACCACGCACAGGACGGGGACGGCCCGGCGCCCCGCCCACCGGACCGCCCAGAGCGCGCCGGCGGCGATGAACGGCGCGAAGAACAGCAGGCCCTGCTGGAACGCGCGCAGCACGCTGTAGTCCACCGACAGCTGCGGCACCAGCGTGAACAGCGCCATCATCGCCAACGCGCCCGCAGTCAGGGTGACCTGGTCCCGGACGGGGGCGAACGCACTGTTGCGGCCCCGTACCGCGACCACGAAGCCGACCAGGACGAGGAGCTGGAGCAGCAGGGCCGCGGCTTGGCGCAGGACCCCGTTCAGCCCCGGCACGCTCACGCCCACGGAATCGAGTGCCCGTCCGGCGGTGGTCAGCGGCAGGTTCTCCTTCTCCACGGCGGGCGTCGGATACTTCGAGATGCCCTCCAGCGGCGGGTATTTGCCTTCGGCGCGGTCGGCCCGGGTATGACCGACGGTGTCCTCACGGTATTCGGCGAGCCGCTGTTCGGGTGTGACCCCGCCGCCGCCGAAGAGGCTGTAGCGGGTGTCGGAGGAGCCGCCCTTGGCGCCGCCCGACCCGAACAGATCGCTCGCGACGACCCGCAGGGTGCTCTCCAGCTGCCCGCCCGTGTGGGTGAGCGGGCCCGCCCACAGCAGGGCGAGCGCCGCCGGAACGGCCACGATCCACCAGGTCAGGAAGGTGAGGGCGGCGTTCTCCCGGCGCTTGTGCCGGGGTTCGCGGCGGGCCCGGCGCGCGCGCCGCTGCTCGCGGCGCTTCCGGCGGGAGGCCAGCCGCCAGGCCTTGTCCACGGCGAAGGCCGTCGCCAGCGTGCCGACGATCACGTAGATCGTCGAGTAGTGCGACAGGACCACTCCGGCCAGCAGCACCGTGAACACCACGCGCCGCAGGGGCAGCGGCCGCCGCGCGTCCGTCAGCACGAGCATCGCGCAGCCCAGCAGGAGGAAGGCGATCGCCTGCCGGCCCAGGAACGGCATGTCCGTGAAGAACGTCGGGAACGCCATGAAGAACACGGCGGAGAGCAGCGCCACGAGCGGGGACGCCACGTTGCGCACCGCACGGTGGACCAGCACGGGGGTCAGCGCGAACAGCAGCGGCAGGACGGCCTTGAAGACGTAGATGTCCTCGATCCCGGTGAGCCGGAACAGGCTCACGGGGAGCAGGGTGATGCTCAGGCACGCGTTGTACGGGTCGGTGTAGGCGGAGATGTCCCAGAACTCGCCGCCGAGGGTGAGCCGGAAGTAGAGGTACTCCCGCTGGATGTCGTGCCCGGTGATGTACCAGCCGCGCAGCGAGGTCAGCAGGAGCAGGGCGGCGGACGCCGCATAGATCCCCGCCTCCACGACGGGCAGCGCGTAGCGGCGGCGGCGCAGCAGCAGGAGGACGAGCAGCGCGGTGACGACGACCAGGGCGGCGGTGGAGACCGTCCCGCCCAGGCCGTTGTTGAGGCGGATCGGGCCGGCCACGGAGAGAACCAGGGCCGCCCCGGCCGTCCACGCCACCGGGCGGGCGCCGCGCCGCGGCCCGCCGCGCAGCAGCGGCGTCTGCGGCTCGGGCGCGAAGACGCCGAGGACGAGGAGTACCGCGGTGGTCGCGGCGGCCAGCACCAGCCGGGTCAGGGGGCGTTCCACCCCGACCAGCGGCAGCAGCGTGTTCACCGCCAGGGCCACCAGGATGTCCAGGACGACGGTGAGACCGACCGCCAGCAGCACCGAGCCGCTCCGCGTGGAAACCACCCTGTCGGTGAGGCCGCGCAGCAGAAGGACGGGAGCGACGAGGAGCAGCCACAGTCCGACGGGAGCCAGCAGGAGCCCGGGAACGCCGGGCATCGTCTCGACGGCGCACGCGGGGCCGAGGCTCAGCAGGATGCCGAGCCGCCCCCGCAGCCAGGGGGAGACGGTCATATGCCGGCCCTCCGGTAGACGTGCTCCACCTGCTGGGCCACTTCCTCCCAGGTGTGCCGGCGGGCCCGCTCGGCACTGCGCTCGGCCAGCTCGCGGCGCAGCTCCGGCTCCGCGGCAAGGCGGTCCACAGCGGCGGCGAGTGCGGCGGGTTCGGGCGCGGCCAGCAGGCCGACGCCGCCGAGCAGCTCCGTGTTGCCCGGTACGTCGGTGGCGAGCACCGGCAGTCGGGAGGCCATCGCCTCCAGCGCCACCAGCGGCATGCCCTCGCGGTCGGAGGGCAGGACGAAGGCGTCGGCGCCCCAGTACGCGGCGAGGAGCTCCTCGCCGTGCAGGGGGCCGGTGAACTCGACGTGCGCGTCCAGTCCGAGCCGGGCCGCCCGCGCGCGCAGCTCGCCGCCGAGTTCGCCGTCGCCGACGATGCGCAACCGGACCGGCGCGCGGACCAGGCTCATCGCGTCGAGCAACCGTGCCACGTTCTTCTGGGCGCTGAGGCGGCCGACGTAGAGCAGCTCCAGCGGCCGGGGTACGGCCACGTCGGATGCGGCGGGCAGGGCGGCCGGGTCGGATGCGGCGGACCCGGCCGGGCGGAAGAACTCCGGGCCGACGCCGTTGGGCACCACGTGCACCCGTGAGGCCGGCACCCGGTAGGCGTCCTGGACGAAGCGGGCCTGTTCCCCGGTGAGCACGATGACCGCTGCGGCGGCGCGCGCGACCCTGCCGAAGACGTGCTTCTTGTAGGCCGGCAGGAGCCCGCCGAGGCGCCCGCTGGCGTCCACGTCGAGGTGGAAGTGGAGCAGGAACGGCTGTCGCCGCAGACGGGCGGTGAGCGCCACCGCCTCCGGCAGCAGGGCGTGCGCGCAGTGCGCGTGCAGGACGGAGCCGCGCGGCGCGGTCAGCAGGGAGAGGAGCATGCCGGGGGCGATCGCGGTGTGGGCGACCTCGACGGCGCGGTGCCGTCGTACGGCCACGCCGTCCTCCAGGGCGCGCCGCGGGGCGCCGCCGGAACCGAGCCCGGTGGTGACGACGCGTACGTCGTGGCGTTCGGCGAGCCGCCGCGACAGGTGCAGGACGACGCGTTCGAGGCCGCCGAGATGCGGTGGGTAGTACGGACTGATCTGG
Source organism: Streptomyces sp. NPDC054849 (assembly GCF_053610945.1). Lineage (NCBI taxonomy): Bacteria > Bacillati > Actinomycetota > Actinomycetes > Kitasatosporales > Streptomycetaceae > Streptomyces > Streptomyces sp. NPDC054849. The sequence continues at coordinate 60,263 of NZ_JBSGZI010000024.1, read as the reverse complement.
AGAACGGTGCGCATCAGAGTTCCGGGGGCTGGCCGAAGCGGAAGTGGAGGGTCTGGGGGTGGTCGACCAGGGAGAGCCGGATCATGTCGACATCGGCCCCCTTGGCGCGCACCCGGGCCGTCACCGCGACCGCTGCGCCCTGATGTGGCTCGACCTTGTAGGTCTCGGTGGCCAGCACCTTGCCGTCCTTGGCCTCCACGGTGAGCTTGACGAACAGCGTGCGTGCCCCGGAGCCGTGGTCGTTCAGGGCGAAGGGCGCGAGGACGCTCGCCCCGTCGAAGCGCGGGTTCTCGGTGAAGTAGAGCTCGATGAAAGAAGACTGTTGACGCGTGAACGAGTCCAGCAGTACCGTCCGCACGGGCGGCACGGCCCAGGCGCCCGCGCACAGACCGGTGCCCAGGGCGAGCACCAGGGCGGCCCTGATCAGACGCTTCCTCATACCGTGGTGTGCCGCCGCTCACGGCTCGGGCGCCGGCCGTCGGCGCTGCGGCGGAAGCGGTGCTCGAAGAGCTGGCGCAGGTTCGCCATGCCGTCGGGCAGCGCGTTGAGCTTGACCTCGCCCTGGCGGTTGCGGTATTCGATCGGCACTTCGAGGTACCGGAAGCCCGCGCGGGTCGCGGCGTTCTTGATCTCCTGGGAGAAGGCCATGCCGGTCGACAGCACGTCGACGCCGTCCCAGACGTAGCGGCGGAAGACCCACATCCCGGATTGCGAGTCGCGCAGGCCGTTGCGGAACAGGGCCCGGCTCAAGGCGCTCAGGGCGTGGTTGGCGATGGTGTGGGACGTCTTCATCGCCGAGCGGTTCTCACGCCGCAGCCGGTCCGTCGTCATGAACTCGACGTCGTGCTCGGTCAGCGTGAGCAGCAGCTCGGGCAATGCGTCGAACGGATAGGTGCAGTCGGCGTCGCCGGTGGCTATGACGTCGCCCTTCGCCACACGGAATCCGGCGTGGTAGGCGTTGCCGTAGCCCCGCGCCGGCTGGGAGACGACCTTGGCGCCGAGTGAGGCGGCCACGGCGGCCGTGTCATCCGTGGAGGCGTTGTCCACGACTATGACCTCGGTCTCCCAGCCCATGGCCCTGAGCTCCGCGGTGGGCACCGAATCCACCACGGTCGGCAGATTGGGCGCCTCGTTGAGCGCGGGAATCACGATGGAAAGCGTATTCAATGCATCCCCCGGTGCCAGACGAGAACGACGGCTCAGGAGCGCCATGGCACTTGAGGAGCCTTCACGTCGTGGAGTCTTGGCCCGCACGCCCGACGTCGGGCGCTCTGTTGAGTGTTCTGTCGGACGGACATCGGCCCCGCGATCGGGGCCAGCGGAGACCTTAGCCGAATCGCGAGGCACCCATCCACCGGGGTGACGCTGCCGTGATGATCAAATAGGGTCGAATCCGGGCGGAAGGGTCAACCAACCAGCCAAGAAGCAACAGGCTTGATCTCCTTGTCCAGTTTTCCACCCTTGAGCGCGGCCACCTGATCCGCCGTGAGCGGCTTGTCCCAGACCAGCACGTGCCCGATGACGCCGGCCCAGGGACCGCTCCAGATCCCGTGGTGGCGGGAACGGCCCATCTGCAGCGGCCCCTGGCCGGCCCAGGTCTTGGCCACCTGGGCCCGCCCGGCCTCCTTGCCGTCCACGTACAGCGTCAGCGTCTTGCCCTCGGCGTCGTACACGCCGGTCAGCAGGGCCCAGGTGCGGACCGTGTTGTAGCCGTCGGAGAAGGCGGCCACGGCGGTGGACGCGGCGCCCTTCTCGTCCGTCTGCATCCGGACGACCCAGGCCTTCTTGCCGTTGGTGTCCTCGCGGCCCAGCTCGAACGAGTACGAGGTGCCGTCGCCCTGGCTTATGGCGAACCGGGATCCGCCCTCCGCCTCGTTGTAGACCCAGGCCGACACGGTGAAGCTCTTGGAGGCGTCCACGACCTGCTCGGCCGCCTGAGCGTACGAGTTGCCGTTGCTGCGCAGCCGCAGCACGTTGCCGTTGTCCACCTTGCCGAGAGCGGCGTCCGGGCTGAGTGCGACGTTGATCTGGCCGGACCGGTCGCGCAGCAGGTTCGGTTCGCCGGGCACGGTGGGCGAATTGGGGTCCTCGGTGCCCTGGCCCGAGGCGCTGGGCGCCGCCTGGGAGGTACCGGGGCCCGGCTTGTCTTCGCCCTTGCCGGTCTTGTCGAGGATGAAGAGGCCCGCGCCGACGCCGAGGCCGCACGCCACCACGCCGATGCCGACGATCCAGATGCGCTTGCGCGTGCGCTTCTGCGCCTCGGTGCGGTCCGCCAGCGCCTGCCAGTCGGGCTGAGGCGATGCGGCGAACGCGGGCGGCTGAGGTGCGTTCGGCTGCTGCTGCTGCTGCTGCTGCTGCTGCGGCAGGCCGCCGGGTCCGGGCTGGGGCAGGGGCTGCTGATACGGATTCGGCTGTCCCGCCTGGGGGAAGCCGTAGCCACCGGGCTGACCTTGGGGGTAGCCGTAGCCGCCGGGTTGTCCCTGGGGGTAGCCGTATCCACCGGGCCCCGCGCCGGGGTCCTGGGGTGTGTTCGTGTGGTCCGTACCGTCCGTCATGGCACGGATCGTAAAACATGACCGGTGGGTCGCCGTCGGACGGGACATCACGAGACGGACTCGGCCGTCCCCACGGGCCGTCCGTCGGTCCTCAGGCCGACCGGGAGCCGAGAGCCGCGACGGCGTCGACCATGTGGTCCCAGAAGAGCCGGGTGTCGAGCGTCATGGCGACCTTCGCGTTCGTGGGACGGTCCCGGTCCCGGCCCCCGCCCCGGTCTCGGGGGAAATCCACGACGGTGGCGCCGCGCGTGAAGCGGCCGTGCAGTTCCACGGTGACGTTCGCGTCCACGCATTGCACGAGGGCCGGGGCGATGACGCGGGCCACTGCGACGGGGTCGTGCAGCGGAGGGTGGGGCATGTCCCACAGGCGGCTGTACGTCGAGGCGAAGTAGGCGAGCAGCAGGCCGCAGATGTCCCCGAGTTCGGTGCCGAGGGCTTCGAAGCGGGCCAGGACCTCGGGGGTGGCCAGGGCCTGGTGGGTGACGTTGAGCCCGCACATGGTCAGCGGCACCCCGCTGCCGAAGACGATGTCCGCGGCCTCCGGGTCGGTGTGGACGTTGAACTCGGCCGCCGGGGTGGTGTTGCCACGCTCCGTGGAACCCCCCATCAGCACGATCTCGCGGATGCGGGCGGCGCTGTCGGGGTAGCGGGTCAGCAGCAGGGCGATGTTCGTCAGTGGGGCCGTGGGCACCAGCGTGACCGGCTCCGGGTGGTTCAGGAGGATCCGGTGGATGAGTTCCACCGCGTGCTCGGGCACGAGGTCGACCGTGGGCTCGGGGAACTGCGGCCCGTCCAGCCCGGATTCACCGTGTACGTCGCTTGCCACGACCAGCGGCTGGAGCAGCGGCCTGTCGCATCCGGCGGCGATGGGCACGTCGGTGATCCCGGCGACGGTGCACACCCGGCGGGCGTTGAGCGAGGTCTTCTCCAGTGTCTGGTTCCCGGCGACCGTGGTGATGGCGAGCAGATCGACGGCCGGGTTCGCCGCCGCCAGCATGATGGCCAGTGCGTCGTCGTGCCCGGGATCGCAGTCGATGATGATCGGGACAGGCATGGGCAATCCTCTTCGTCGTGCCGCTGACCCGCCCAGTGTGCCGCCGACCGGCCGCGACACCCGCCTGCCCGGCCGGGCAGCCCGTCACCCGGCCGCATCGGAGGGCAGTAGGATCATCGGGTGATCAAGGGGCCCGGTTTCCGCAAGAGCCTGACGGGCGGTCCCCGACCGACCCTGCCCGGTACTCCGCCGCATCCGCCGAGGCAATGACACCCTGCCAGGTCGCGCCGCGTTGTGTCGCGTTGGGTCAGCCACCCGGCTGCGACGGGCGGACGGCTGCGGCACCGAGGTCGGATCCCGCGCCTCCGCCGAACTGGTGAAGGGCACATGGCGGCCGCACCCAGGCTCCGGCCCGTCGCCCTGCCGCCGGGCGCGGCCTGCGAGCGTAGACGGCCTCGTCTCCCTGTCCGCCGATCACTGCGTTCGCTGGGACAGAGGTGCGCGGACCGCCTCCGCGCCGGTGGCGCGGTGCGAGGCCGCGGTGTCCCGCAGAGTGCGGCGCAGCAGGTGGCCGGGCTCAAGGCGGGGCTCCCCGGGCCCGTCAGGCGGGTACAGGGCGGCGACGAGTTCCAGGAGCCGGCGGGGCTGTGGCTGCCAGTGACAGGCGAAGAACGCGATGCCTCGCCTGTCGGCGCGTCGGGCGAGGTCGGTGAGCCGGTGCAGGCCGGTGACGTCCATGAACGTCAGGTGCTGCAGGTCGCAGACGAGAACGACGACACCGTCGTCGAAGGCGGCGTGTACGTCGTCGAGCGCGGATCCGGTGTGCAGGTCGAGTTCACCGGCCAGGGTCACATGCGTGGTAGGGCCGTAGCGCCGCACGGTGATGCAGAAGTCGCATTCCATGCCGTCTCACCTCGCCACGATCGGCAGGCTCGATGCGCGCCCGCCTGGCTCAGGGGAAGGACTGGGTTGGATGCGCACTGCCCCCGGAAGGGCAGCGAGCCCACCTCCACGATATGCGCGTTCGGGGCACTTCCGGCGGCGCACGGCGACAGGTGTTCAAGGTCCCGTCGTCCTTGCCACGCCGGCGTCACATCGTCCTGGCGGCGCGGCTTCGTCTCCTCTGGGCCCTTCCCGGGCGCTCGCCGGCCGACGTCGAAATGGCTGGACCCTGGGGGTGCTGCACACCGCCCAAGACGGTGACTCCTCCGAGACGCGTGGCTGAAAACTCCTCGGCGCCACGCTGACACGCAACGTGACACGCCGCACCAGTGCCCATTGCGGCCGACCATGCGACGACCGCGGGTTCCCGCGCTTCTGCCTCCTGCAGCCGGGTCAGGGCAGGCCCCGGCGCAGGCCCGCGTCGGCATACCCTCCGCACGCCCGGGTAGGGGCAGGACAGCAATCAGCCGCCGCCCAGGAGAAGCCTTACGGCGTGCGGCGACGGCGCCTCGGGTACCGCCGGAGGCTGCGGCCTTCCTGCGGTGTCCCGGTGAACGGAATGCAGGACGGACGAGGAAGGTGCAGCAGCCATGGCCAGTCCACAACAGCCCGCGGCCCGGCGTAGCGGCCGCGGCGGGGCCACACCGCAGGACAGCAGAAAGCAGAAGGCCGGCGAGGGGATCCAAGGGGGCGCCAAGGAGGGGCGCCCGCACGGTACGGACAAGGGGAGCAAGGGCGGCGGCAGGGGCGGTTCGGTTCCTCCCGAGCAGCAGCCTGAGCAAGAGGAGCGGCGCGACGCTTGACGTCGGCCCGCCCAAGCCGCGTGGCCTCAGCCTTCGACGCCGGTCGCGGTGTGGGGGGAGCCGACCGGCTTGGACTCGGGCGACCCCCGCTGGCGCAGGTAGACGGAGAGGATGACCATGGCCGCCACGGCCAAGAGCTCCGACTGCCAGTTCTGCAGGGTTCTGCTCCAGAAGTCCGGCGAGGCCACGTAGGCCCCCCATCCGACGGGGTCCTGGAGTTCCCGCAGCTGCTGCTCGTCGTAGGCGGCCACGCCCGAGATCGACTGGGCGAGCCAGGACAGCACGAACAGGGCTCCCATGACCAGGCCCAGCGAGCGCGAGTACACCCGCTGCCGCCAGTCCTTCGTGCCGGCCCAGCGCGGCGACTTCTCGTCCGCGTGATCGCCGATCCGCTGCTCGCGATCGGACTCGGTACCGATCTTGTGGAGTTCCTTGGACTCCGGGGATCCCCGCTGGACCAGCCACACGGTGCCGAAGATGAACAGGAAGAACTGCAGGAACTCCGATTGCCAGTTCTCGGTCACGTCCACGGCGAAGTCCGAGGACGTCATGTACTCGCCCAGGCTGATCCGCTGGAGCCCGTCGTCGGTGAGCTGCTCGTTGAAGTCGGCGTGCCCGGCCAGCGCCTGTCCGAGCAGGATCACCAGGAACGCCGTGCCGAAGGCGAGAGTGAGGCTGTTGTCCCGCCAGAAGCTCCCGTGCTCCCGGCGCCCTTGTCGGCTTCCGCTTCCGCTCCCGCTCATCGGTGCATCGCTCCGATCGCGATGAAGTAGCCCAGTCCGCCCACGATCACGACCAGGCAGGCGACGAAGAGTCCGCGCATGCTCATCCGCCCTTCACGACGCACTGGTAGGGCTTGTCCTCCTGCGGCGTGCAACCTGCCGCGACCACTCTCCATCCGCCGGTGAACAGCGACAGGAACAGCGTCTCGCCGTCGGCGCGTACCAGGGCTTGGCGCCCGTATACCTCGGCGCCGTTCACCGCTCCCGACACCGGGAGCTCCTGCCCCTCCAGCGCCTTCGCGCACGCTTGCTTCTCGTCCTCCTCCAGCTGGGTGCGGGTCTCAGGAGCCAGCAGATCGCACGCTGCCCCGTACTGCCGGGAGGCGAGCGCCTGCTCGAAGGCGCGGCCGGCATCCCGGGCGCCGTCCACGCGCGCCCCGGACGCCCCGCAGCCGGTCAGGAACACCGCGAGCATCCCCGCCAGGGCCACGGCGCCGGCCGCCCTCGGAGCCGCCCGGGGTGGGCAGGCGACCCGCGTCATCGGCTGTCGGCACTGGGAGTGGCCAGCGGGTCCCGCGGCGCCTTCGGCTTCTCCGCTTCCAGCCGCTCGCCGAGTTCGGTGAGCCGGTTGCGTCCCATGGCCTTGCGGACGTCGGGGAACCACTCCTTCTCCTCTTCCTCGACGTGGTGGCGGACGTTCTCCATCAGGACGCTCATCTTCGCCTTGAACCGTTCGTCGGCGGCGTCCATCCCTTTGATCTCCGACAGCATCCACACGACCGCATGGTGCTCCTCGATGCTCTCCAGGATGTGGTCGGTGGTGTCCGGCGCTGCCTCGCGGGCGGCCGGGTAGAAGATCTGTTCCTCGATCCAGGCGTGGACGGTCAGCTCCTCGACGACCTGATCGGCGATCCTGCGCCGTTGGTCCGTGTCCTCGTCCCCGGTCTTCTCGAACTGCTTGAACAGCTTCTCGACGGTCTTGTGGTCGTCACGCAGAAGCACGATCGCGTCCATGAACATCCTTCGAGCATGCGGATTACGGTTAAACGCCTCTCCAGGCTTTCCCTACCCGGGGGAGCGGGCTTTGCCGCGCAGGCGGACCGATGTCGCCCGAGTGGACCAGCACGGGCCTTTCGTCCACCGGCATGGACCGCCGGCCGGCCGGCCGGCCCGCCGGCAGGGCATGGCCGCCGCCCGTCGGATCAGGACGAAGCCGTTTCCCGCTGCCTACGCGGGGCGGGCACGCCCGCTCCGGTCCAAGGGGCCCCAGCGCCCGCGCTGCCGTCTGATCTCCTCCGTGGCCTCTTTGATCACTGCCTGGTCGATCCAGCCCAGCGGCTCGACCTCGGTGACGAGGGGCTCGTTGTCCGGGCCCCGCCCGTTCTCCGTGCCGACCAGCAGCCACGGACGCACCCGGCGGTCCTTCACATGCGGAAGATGCGCGTAGTCGTACAGACGCCGGGCGGCCCACACCCGGAGGGGGCGCTCCTCCCACCAAGGCTCGACGTCGAGGGGGCTGGCGGACAGCCCGGGCAACGGAATGCCGGTGAGGTCATCGCGGCTGGCAGGGGAAGGAAGATCTGCGTCCGGTCCCCTCGACCAGCGGACGTACAAGCCTGTTCGCCGGGCGATGAGACCGGTCAACTCGTCGAGCGACCGGATCGTCGGCATACGCGCGGTGTGGTCCTTGTGGTCCTTGTGATACACGTCCGGCGGATACCCGACTTACGGACGGACAATCCGCTGCCCGCCGGCGCATCGCCGGCGCATCGCCGGCCACCGCAGGACGGCACAGCAGGTCAAGCGACGCGGCTGACTGCGGCGCCCGCCGGTGCCCGTCCGCTCACGCGCGGAGTGCCGGGTGAGCGACCCCCCATACCACTGCCGGATCGACGGCGTAGGCCCCATCCGCCCCTCGTCCAGGCCTCGGCTCACAGGATTCCAGGGGTCGGCCGCGGCGGGTAACGCCGCGCGCGTGCAGCCCGTACCGTGGAGATGTGGAGCTGCTGACCAGCGCACCGTGGCGGAATCCGCCCAACGATGTGCGCCGGCCGACGTGACGCCCGGACTCGGAGAGGAGGAGCGCCCGTGCGTGCCCGTGAGCTGGCCGAGCCGTATCCGTTCCTGACGACCGACGATGACGCCCTGGTCGCCGCACGGATGCTTGCGGAGAAGTCGCTGCCGGCCCTGCTCGTCCTGGACAGCGACGGGCACCCGTACGCGGTCGTGCCTGGCTCCCAGGTTCTGCGTCAGGCACTTCCCGACTACGTCGTCGACGGTCCTCCGGTGGCCGCAGCGCTCCACGGTCAGGCGGACCGTGAGATCGGCGAGCGGCTCGAAGGACTCACCGTCGCCGAGTGGCTGCCCCGCAGCCTGTTCCCGCCCCCGTATGTCGGTCCGGATGCCTCGCCCATGGAAGTGGCCGCGCTGATGGCTCGCACCCACAGCCCCCTGGTCGTGGTGATCGAGCGCGAGGGTCCCCGCGTACAGCTGGTGGGCACGGTGACCGCGGGCCGGCTGATGAGCTACTTCCTCTCCGGCCGCCAGTCCGCTCCCTGACGGCCGTGTCCCGCGAGAGCGGGACCAAGCCGGTCAGCGCGCCGCCCGGGCACGGCGCCTCCGGGCACACCGCCGCCGCCGTCGCCTTCACCACGGCCGTGGCTCCCGCCTGGCCGCCGGCCGCAGCCGCATGCGGCGTCCCCGCACTCCTGGTGGGCATCGAACGGATCCACAGCGGCGCGCACTACCCCTCGGACATCGCAGCAGGCGCCGTCATCGGCCTGGCCTCCGCCGCCCTCGTCCGCGCCGCACCTCGCCTGCTGCTACACCTATGGTGCACACAGCGCCGACCCGTGATGCGTATCGCTGCGTACCGCTGCGGACCGCCCCGACACGGTTCCGCCGGGCAAGGGGGCGTCGGAGGCGGCCGCCTGGGCACATGAGGGCCATGCCCGGAGATCGCGCACGTGCCACGAGCGCCCTCCTCTGTTGCCCCCGCTCTCAGGACTGACCGGAGGCGGCACAGGCCTGGGACCCGTAGCGCCCACCACCCCTCCGCACGCACCGAACCGAGGAGCAGCCCATGAGCCCCACCACCCCGGCCGCCGTCGACCCCGAAGCGCTGCGCACGGTGATCGAAGCCGCGATCGTCGACTACCTCGGGACCGCCGGCCTGGACGCCGAGAAGCTGGACACGGGCGACTTCGCCGACCACATCACCGGCGCCGTCGAAAGGCTGCTCGCCACCCGCCCGGCCGCCGACCCGGCCACCGAGGGGGATGAGGTCTGACCAAGCGACACCGAAGGGCCCGGAGCCTCTCCGGCTGCGGGCTCTCCCGTGAGAGGACCGACCGAGCGGCCGCCGCCGCTCGGAGCGGGAGGGAAAGCCCGTGACCCTGACCGCCGTTCATCCCGACCGGGGGTGCCTGGCGCCGGCCGCCCCGGTCGCGCTGCACTCGGCGCGGCAGGGGCAAAGGCAGGTGCCGCGGAGCTGCCTACGCCCCGGGGCAAGGCCTGTAAGGGGCGGCGTCTACGCTCACCTCCATGCGATTCCCCATGATGGTGACCGGCGTGGCCGCCGTGGCCCTGCTCACTGCGGGTTGTAGTTCCGCCGAATCCGCCCAGGGCGGTGGCGCGGACGATGCGGCGAAGGCTCTGCCGGTGGCCATCACCGGTCCGCAGCCGGACGTGCACATGCGCGGCGGCGGCGAGGCTCTCCAGATCACCCCCCGCCCCGAGGTCGGCGCTCCCTTCGTGCAGAAGGTGGAGCACGCGCTGCGGGAGGACGTGCTCTCCACCGCCAAGGTCGCCGGTGAGACCGGCGCCAAGTGCCCGGCCGGCGTGACCCAGAAGGCCGGCGCGGTCAGCCAGTGTGTAGTGACGTACGCGGGGGCCGAGATCCCCTACGAGGTCAAGATCAGCGACAGCTACACGGCGGGCAGCAGCGTCATCTCGTACACGAAGGAGCCCAAGAAGGGCCTGCTGGTCGGCAAGCTCGTCTACGAGATGATCAACCAGAACTACGGTTCCGAGTCCGGGCGTACCGACGCGAGCAAGCTCGCCTGCGACGAACTCCCCGCCGCGAAGACATTCGACTTCGGCGCCGACACCGGCTACAAGTGCCATTACTGGGGCGAGCACGCCAACAGAGGCGAGCCCGGCTTCACCACCCTGCAGATCAAGATCGGCACCAAGGGCTACGCCTACAGTTTCGAAGAGGTCAAGTAGGCCCCGGCCGGGGTCCGCGCTCCTCGAACACGGCCCTTTGCTCGGGAGTAAGCGTCCTCCTGCGTGGTGTTCGTTTGATCGAGCGACAGCACCGACGGCCGCTCGCCTGATGAAGCGGTCCCCGCCGGCTGGTGCGGAGAGGCGATCCGAGGGCCGGAGCGCCGGTCGGTGTGGGGGACTACCAGATCAGCTCCGCGTGGACGGTCTTGCCGTCGTGGCGGGGGACGACGCGCACCCGGCGTGCGAGGGTCTGGACGATGGTCCACCCGCGTCCGCCGGTCACGTCGGGAGTCCGGGGGTGCGGCGGGCGTGAGCTGCTGTCCCGTACGGCGATCTCGATCCCGCCGGGAACCAGGCCGAGTTCCAGGACGAAGGGCCCGGGAGCGTGGCGGACGGCGTTGGTCACCAGTTCGGAGACGACCAGCAGGACGTCATCGTGAAAGGTGCGGCCGGCGGGCGGGGAGTGGTGGCGAAGAAAGACGACGGCGGCTTCCCGTGCCTCGGCGATGCAGCCGGGCGCGCCGTCGAAGTGCACGCACACCTCCGCATGACGGGCGTCATGCGAAATGGCCGACGGGAGCTCCATCCCCACGCCCCTCCCACTGAGTGCCTCTCGGCTCGGGTGCCCGACCGCTGCCCGGGAGCCCGTAGCACCGTCGGGGCCCAGTTCCTTGGTGTTTCCCCACTCGGCAGGGTACCCAGGCCGTTCGAAACGTTCACCCCTTCGCGTCCCATCCCGTCGTGCGCTTTCGCGCTGCTCCGCCCACGTGGTGGTGACCCGTCAGGAGAACGGGTTTCTTTCTAGTGCAGATTCACTACTCTTGGCTGGTGCCCATTACCCAGGCTGGGGGCTGCCGCATGAGAGAAGACGCAACGTGACCGGCCCGGTGTTCCAGGTCAGCCCTGCACTCGACGCCGACGGGGCCGGTCTGCGCCTCGTCGGCGCGTTGGACCTGGACGGCACCGCCCAGTTGCTTGCCGCCGTCGACGACTGCCTCGCGCGGCGGCCCGACCGTGTCGTGCTCGACCTGTGGGGCCTGCGGTTCTGTGACTGCGCGGGGCTCAACGTGCTGGTGGAGGCCAAGGCCACAGCGGATAGGATCGGCACCGAGCTGCGCGTGGAGGGCGCCCGCACGCAGGTGGCCCGACTGTTCGCTCTCACTGGCGTCGACGAACTGTTCGCCGGCGGCGTGCCGCGTCTACCACCGAGGACCCTGTGACGCCTTCGACACCGCAGACCACACCGGATACCGTGCCGCGCACCGCCGGCGGGCGCATCACGATCCTGCTCGTCGAGGACCACGACATGGTGGCCGAGGCGATCCGGCTCGCACTGGACCGCACCGACGACCTGGAGGTGGTCGGCCGTAGCCTGTGCGTGAAGGACGCGCTGGCCGACGCGGCCCGGCTGCGCCCCGCCGTGGTGGTGCTGGACCGGCGACTGCCCGACGGCGACGGCATCGCCGCCATCACCGCGCTCAAGGCCGCCGCACCCGGCACCCGGGTGCTGGTGCTCACCGGCGAAGGGACGCCGGCGGTGGCCGCCCGCGTCGCCGAGGCGGGTGGCTCGGGACTCATCCTCAAGGTCGACAACCTGCGCGAACTCCAGGACGGCGTACGCCTGGTGGCGGCGGGTGAAGTGGCCTTCAGCAAGGGACTGCTCAGCGGAGCGCTGGACCGGCTGGCCGGCAGGACCGTCGGCTTGGGCACGACCCTCACCCCGCGGGAGCGCGAGACCCTCTCCCTGCTCGGCGACGGCTTGGGCACAGCGGAGATCAGTGAGCGGCTCGGCGTCGCCCTCAACACCGCCAGGAACCACATCCAGCGGGTCCTGGAGAAGCTCGGCGCCCGCTCCCAACTGGAGGCGGTCGCCGTGGCCCGCCGTGAAGGTCTTCTCCGATGACCGGTGACAGCCGCGTCGAACAAGGTGGCGTCCTCGCCCCGACCGAGACGGCGTTCACCCTGCTGGTCACGAGCGTCCTCGACTACGGCATCTTCATGCTCGACCCCGAAGGTCATGTGTCCAGCTGGAACGCCGGCGCGGAGCGGATCAAGGGCTTCCGTGCCCAAGACATCATCGGCAAACACTTCTCGGTCTTCTACCCGCCCGAGGACATCGCCGCCCGCAAGCCCCACAAGGAGCTCGAAACGGCCATCGTCGACGGCCGGCTGGAGGACGAGGGCTGGCGCATCCGCAAGGACGGCTCCCGTTTCTGGGCCAATGTGGTGATCACCCCGCTCTTCGACAAGAACGGCGAACTGCGCGGCTTCGGCAAGGTCACGCGTGACATGACCGAGCGCCGCGCCGCCGAGCAGGCGCTCACCGAACGCCGCCGCCTGTTCACCCACCTCGTAGAGGCACAGGAGTTGGAACGCCGCCGCATCGCCTGGGACGTGCACGACGACTCCATCCAGGCCATGGTCGCCGTCGGCATGCGGCTACAGCTCCTCGCCGAGCAGGCCGGCGAGCCCTATGCGCGTGAACTCTCCCTGCTCGACGCGTCGGTGCGCGAGGCGGTGAGCCGCCTGCGCAACCTCACCTTCCGGCTCCAGCCGCCCGGCATCGACCGGCACGGCTTGATCGAGTCGCTGTCCCAGCACCTCGACGACGTGGTGGCCCGGAGCTGGGGTCTCGAGCCGACGCTGGAACACGACCTGGAGAAGGAGCCGGCCCCCGAGACCGCGATCACCGTCTTCCGTATCGTGCAGGAGGCGCTGCTGAACGTGCGCAAACATGCCCGAGCGCGCAGCGTACGGGTCAGCGTCACCCCCGAGAACCGGGGCCTAAGGGTCCAAGTGGCCGACGACGGCACCGGCCACGCGGCGGTCGCCCACAGGCTGCAGGAGCACTTCGGGCTGATGGAGATGCGGGAGCGGGCCGAGACCGCCGGCGGCTGGTGGACCCTGCGCAGCGAGCCCGGTACCGGTACCACCGTGGAGTTCTGGGTGCCCGATCTGCCGACCGGCGAGCTGGACGAACCGCTGCCCGGCGCACCCGCCAGGGGCTTCGACTCCCTGACCGCCCCTGCCCCGCAGGGGCCTTCGTGACCCCGCCCGCCATGCCCAGGAGCCCCCTGCGGTTGGACTCACCTCAGTGATTCCCCCTGCATGTTCGTACCTTCCACCAGTACGAAGTCCCGTGGAGGAACAGGAAGACTTCCCGCCGAGGGCCGCGGCTCATTCTGAGAGCCGACGCCACAAATCGAGGGGAACCACCACGATGAGTGGTCAGTTGTACGACGGCATCGGCGAAGCATTCGAAGGCTTCAAGACCCTGCCCATCATTCGTTACACCGAGGTACCGGGCTTCCTCGCCCTGGTCGGCGACGTCACCGGCAAGTCCGTACTCGACATCGCCTGCGGTACGGGCTTCTACAGTCGCGAGCTCAAGCGTCGCGGCGCGTCCCGAGTTTTCGGCTTCGACATCTCCAGCGCGATGATCGACGCGGCCAACGCCCAGGAGCAGTCCGAGCCCCTCGGCATCGCCTACGAAGTCGGGGACACGGCCACCCTGCGGACCTTCGACCAGCCCTTCGACGTCGCGGTGGCCGTGCAGGCGTTCAACTATGCGGCCGACGTCGCCGAGATCGGGCAGATGATGCGCAACATCCGGCGCAGCCTCGTGGGCGGCGGCGCGTACTTCCTGTTCGTGCAGAACCCGGACTACGACTTCGACGGCCCGTCGCTGGCCAAGTACGGGTTCCTGTGCGAGGCGACCGGCAAGGACAACGAGATCGGCCGGGGGACGCGGATCACGGCCCTGCTGGACCCGCCCATCTCGTTCGAGGCCACCACGCCGTCGAAGGAGACGTACGAGCACACATTGACGGCGGCCGGATTCACGGGGATCGAGTGGGTTCCGCTCGACGTCTCGGATGCCGGCGTGGAGAAGTTCGGCGAGGAATTCTGGGCGGACTACGCGGCGAACCGGCCACTGATCATGATCCGCTGCACCGCCTGACCGACGACCCCGCGCCCTCGCCTGGGCGTTCGCGGGGGCCGTGTGAAGGCGGTGGCCGCGGCCCCGGGGAGGGCTGGTCTGTGCTGCTGCGAAGGCCCCGCCCGGGGGAGGGCGGGGCCTTCGCGTGGGCGCAGGCGTCATGGGTGCGGGTCGTCAGGCCGGCGCCGAGATCAACCCCTGCCGCGAAGGCGCCTGAGCACTCCGCGCGCCTGGTCCCGCTTGCGCGGGTCGGAGGCCGCACGCCGCACCGAAGCGATCGTCCGCTGCCCCTGCGGGCTGCGGCTGAACTGCTTGATCTTTGCGAAGAGTCCGGACATAAGCCCTCCCGGTGTGGCCCAACGTGACGCTACGCCGTGTGCCCTGGAACTCTCCCTCCAAACCGCGGGGCGGAACGGCACTGGTGAAGCCCGTCCATGCTGTCTGCGCCGCCGTGACGGAAAGGCCCGCGCGGAGGGGCCGGCGGGGCGGGTACGGCGGAAAATCGCTTCGAGTGGCCGCCGGCTGTCTCTACCGTGGCCCGGTGACAACTCAGGTGATCGTGTTGAACGGTGGGTCCAGCTCGGGCAAGTCCGGGATCGTCCGGTGTCTGCAGGCGGTACTTCGGGACCCGTGGCTCGCCGCCGCGGTCGACTCGCTGGTCGAGTCGATGCCCGCTTCCCTGCAGACGTCGGGCACAGGAATCGAATTCGCCGCGGACGGCGGTGTGCACGTCGGATCCGAGTTCCGGAAGCTTGAAGCCGCATGGAGGGAAGGGGTGGCCGCGATGGCCCGCGCCGGCGCCCGGGTCATCGTCGACGACGTCTTCCTGGGCGGTGCCGCGTCCCAGGGGCGGTGGCAGAAGGCCCTGGGTGGACTGGACGTGCTGTGGGTCGGGGTCCGGTGCGAGAGCGCGGTCGCCGCGGGCCGCGAGATCGCCCGAGGAGACCGGGCCCGGGGCATGGCCGCAGGGCAGGCGGACGCGGTCCACCGGGGCGTGGTCTACGACCTGGAGGTCGAGACCACGCACACGGAGGCCCTGGACTGTGCACGGGCCATCGCCGCCCGCGTGGGGTGATCGTGCCGCCGAGCGGCACGGACTTCGGCAGGGGGACATTGCGCGGAAACGACGTGGCGGCGCGGCCTGCGACGGTTGCGCGGGGCAAGGTGGACGCCATGAGCGTGGACGTGGAAGCGGTGACCTTCGAGTTGTACGGGCTGAGGCCGGTGGAGTTCACGTCCGCCCGCGACGCGTACGTCGCCCGGGCCCGCCGGGAGAAGGACACCGCTGCGGCCACCGCGCTCGGCCGGCTGCGCAAACCGACCCTGGGCGTATGGGCGGCGAACCTGCTGGCCCGAAGCCATCCCGATCAGGCCGAGGCGCTGTTGCGCCTCGGCCTCGAGCTGCGCCGTGCACACCGGGAGCTCGACGGCGGGCAGCTGCGCGCGCTGTCACACCAGCAGCATCAGGTGATCGGCGCGCTGGTCCGGGAGGCCGGGCAGCTGGCGGCCGCGGCGGGGGAGCGGCTCCGGGACGCGGCGCTGCGGGAGATCGAGGAGATCCTCCGCAGGGTGCTGGCCGACGAAGAAGCCGCCCGCCAGTGGGCGTCCGGCTGCATGGCCAAGGCGCCGACGGGAACGGTCGGTTTCGAGGGGCTGGAACCGGCCCCCGGCGCCGCACCCACGCCTTCCGCTCCCGCACCCCGCCGCACTACGCCCACCCCCGCCCCCGCCCGGGCGGCGGGCAGCCGCGAGGACGCGGCGGCGCGGCGGGCCGCCGAGGAGCGCGGGGCCCGGCTGGCAGCCGCCCGGGAGCAGGCGGCGGACGCCGTGACCGCACTGGAGGACGCAGACCGGCGCCTCGCGGAGGCCGCTGCCGAACGGGACCGTACGGAGGGCGACGCGGAAGCCTTGGGCGACGAACTCGCCGCCCTGCAGCAACGGGCGGAAGCGGCCCGGGGAGCCGCCCGGGACGCGAAGCGCCTGCACCGGCAGGCCGAGCAGGCGCAGGCCAAGGCGAGGCGGGCGGCGGGGAGCGCTGCGCGCCGGCTTGAGGAGCTGGACCGCAGCGAGGCCTGACGACGCGTATGCCCGTCGCCGCCGCCCCGTCGACGACGAACCTCCGGGTCCGCGGCCCGCCGGCGGAGGCGGTCCGTCCCGCCGAGGACTTGGCGGTCCTGCCGCTGTTCCCGGCGCTGTTCCCGGCGATGCCCGTCGGCACCGCGATCCAGGCGTTCCGCAACGCCGACCGCCTGCGGGCCGACACCGAAGGACCGGTCTGCTGCCGCCGGAGGAACCGCACCATATCCCCTACCACCGGCCCGGGGGACCTGCGCACCTTCGCCTGCCGTGAGCCCCGTGAGCCCCGTGCGCCCCGGCGGGTGACGCCGCCGTGGCCCGGAGTCGCGGGGTACTCAGGGCGGACCGAGTAGCTGAGCGCATGCCGTGCGACCGGCGCCCGTCCTACGGTGAGCGGCATGAGTCCTGATCAGCTGACCTCCACCGAACACCTGCACGGCGCGCAGCCCCTGCTCCACACAGGCATGGCCTCCCTCGTGCTGGGCTCCGGCGCGTTCCTCGTCCTCGGCAGCCTGCCGATCCTGCCGTACCTCGTCCTCCTCGCCCTGCCCCTCGGCGTCGCCGCCGTCGTGTCCGGCGTCCGTGCGCTGCGCAGCGGTGTGGCCGGAACGTCCGGGCGGGTCGCGTCCGTCACCGGGATCACGCTCGGCTCGCTGGGGGTGCTGGGCTGGGTGGGCCTGATGGTGCTGTGGTACCTGGTGGACCAGGCCGTGAGCCGCTGACGCAGGGCCTCCAGCGGAGCGCCCCACGCGGAGGGACTCACACGGCGGTCTCACGCGGAGGGCCGCCCCCGGGTGAGCCGCGTCTCACCTGACCACTCCCGCTTGTCTATGCAACGAGTTGCATAGCAGGATCGCGGTATGGCGCTCGACCACGCGATCCTCGTCTCCCTGCTGGAGAAGCCGGGCTCCGGCTATGAGCTGGCCCGCCGGTTCGAGCGGTCCATCGGCTACTTCTGGACCGCCACCCACCAGCAGATCTACCGCGTCCTCAAGCGCATGGAGGCCGACGGCATGCTCGCCGTCCGCGACGTCCCGCAGCAGGGGCGACCGGACAAGAAGGAGTACTCCGTCGCCGGACCCGGCCGCGCCGCGCTCGCCCGGTGGCTGCACGAGCCGATCGAACCCGAGAGCCTCCGTCACGACCTCGCCGTGAAGATCCGCGGCGCGGCCTTCGACGACCCGGCCGCCCTGGTCTGCGAGGTGGAGCGCCACCACCAGGCTCACAGCGACCGCCTCGCGCGCTATCTCGCGGGGGAGGTGCGCGACTTCACCGGGCCCGGCGCCCCCGCACCGCTCGACGCCGGGCAGGAGCTCCAGCACGTCGTGCTGCGAGGCGGCATCGCGTACGAACGGATGACGATCGCCTGGCTCGACGACGTCCTCGCCACGCTCCACCGGCTCGGCGGGAACGCGCCGTCCGCGACCGCCTGAACCACGCCGCACGGCACCCCGCACCAGCACGCCGCACACCCCCCACCGCACTGCCCCGACCCCTCCCAACCCCTCGGAAGGTGTATCGCCATGGCCGACCCCCTGCTGTTCAACCCGCACACGTACGACCCGGCGCACTTCGACCCGGAGACCCGCAGGCTGCTGCGCGCCACCGTCGACTGGTTCGAGGACCGCGGCAAGCGCAGGCTCATCGAGGACTACCGCTCCCGCGCCTGGCTGGCCGACTTCCTCGCCTTCTCCGCGAAGGAAGGCCTGTTCGCGACGTTCCTCACCCCGGCCACCGCCGCCGGCCAGGACGCGTCGGACAAGCGCTGGGACACCGCGCGGATCGCGGCCCTCAACGAGATCTTCGGCTTCTACGGCCTCGACTACTGGTACGCGTGGCAGGTCACCGTCCTCGGCCTCGGCCCGGTCTGGCAGAGCGACAACGCCACCGCCCGCGCCCGCGCCGCGGAACTCCTCTCCGAGGGCGAGGTGTTCGCCTTCGGTCTGTCCGAGAAGACCCACGGCGCCGACATCTACTCCACCGACATGCTGCTGGAGCCCGACGGCGCCGACGGCTTCCGCGCGAGCGGCTCCAAGTACTACATCGGCAACGGCAACGCCGCCGGTCTCGTTTCCGTCTTCGGCCGCCGCACCGACATCGAGGGCCCCGACGGCTACGTCTTCTTCGCCGCCGACAGCCGACACCCGGCCTACCACGTCGTGAAGAACGTCGTCGACTCCTCCAAGTACGTCAGCGAGTTCCGCCTCGACGGCTACCCGGTCCGCGCCGAGGACGTCCTGCACACCGGACGCGCCGCCTTCGACGCGGCCCTGAACACCGTCAACGTCGGTAAGTTCAACCTCTGCACCGCCTCCATCGGCATCTGCGAGCACGCGATGTACGAGGCCGTCACGCACGCCACCAACCGGATCCTCTACGGCCGCCCCGTCACCGCCTTCCCGCACGTGCGCCGCGAGCTGGCCGACGCGTACGTCCGCCTCGTCGGGATGAAGCTCTTCAGCGACCGCGCCGTCGACTACTTCCGCACGGCCGGGCCGGACGACCGCCGGTACCTGCTCTTCAACCCGATGACCAAGATGAAGGTGACCACGGAGGGCGAGAAGGTCATCGACCTGATGTGGGACGTCATCGCCGCCAAGGGCTTCGAGAAGGACACCTACTTCGCCCAGGCCGCCGTCGAGATCCGCGGACTGCCGAAGCTGGAGGGCACGGTCCACGTCAACCTCGCGCTGATCCTCAAGTTCATGCGCAACCACCTGCTGGATCCGGCCGAGTACGCGCCCGTACCGACCCGCCTCGACGCGGCCGACGACGACTTCCTGTTCCGTCAGGGACCGGCCCGCGGCCTGGGCTCCGTACGGTTCCACGACTGGCGCCCCGCCTACGACGCCTACGCAGCCGTGCCGAACGTCGCCCGCTTCCGCGAACAGGCCGACGCCCTCTGCGAGTTCGTGGCCACCGTCGCCCCCGACGAGGAGCAGAGCCGCGACCTCGACTTCCTCCTCTCCGTGGGCCAGCTGTTCGCCCTGGTCGTGCACGGCCAGCTGATCCTCGAGCAGGCCCGGCTGACGGATCTGGACGAGTCCGTGCTCGACGAGCTGTTCTCCGTCCTCGTACGGGACTTCTCCGGACACGCCGTCGAGCTGTACGGCAAGGACTCCGCCACTGCGGCGCAGCAGGACTGGGCGCTGGCCGCCGTCCGGCGTCCGGTCGTCGACGAGGCGCGCTCGGCGCGGGTCTGGGCGCGCGTCGAGGCGCTGTCCGGGGCGTACGAGATGGCGCCGTAACAGCGCAGATCCTCCGGGGGCCTTCACGATGCCGTCGTGAAGGCCCCCCGGTCGGCCACCGCACGCCGCCCCCGCCCTGCCCCGGGCGGCGCCGACAACGGGATCCGCAGATCCCGTTGTCCGATGGGCCGACCGTCATGACGATCAACCTCCGCCGTCAACCTGTGCTCCGCAAGGCCGAAAGCACAGGCCGGGCCCGTCAGACGAGAGCGTCCGCCAGCAGCCTCGCGGTCGTGGCGATCAGTGCGTCGTCGCGCGGTGCGGTCGCCTCCGACCGGGTGGTGAGGACGGACAGCACCACGGGAGGCCGTCCCGGCGGCCAGGCGACGCCCACGTTGTTGTTGGTCCCGTAGGAACCGGCGCCGGTCTTGTCCGCGAGGGCCCAGTCGGCGGGCAGCCCGGCCCGGAACCGCTTGCCGCTGGTGGTGTTGGCCAGCAGCCAGCCGGTCAGCAGCTCCCGGTCCCCGGGTGCCAGCACGTCGCCGAGCGTGAGGCGTGCGTACGTCCGCCCGATCGCGCGGGGACTGGTGGTGTCGGTCACCCGCGACGGCTCGGCCGAGTTCAGGGCGGGCTCCCACCGGTCGAGCCGTGTCGTACGGTCCCCCAGCGAGCGGCAGAAGCGGGTGATCGCGGTGGGACCGCCCAGCTCGCGCAGCAGGAGGTTGCCGGCGGAGTTGTCGCTCTGGGCGATCGCCGCGGAGCAGAGTTCTGCCACGGTCAGGCCGCCCGCGATGTTCTCGGCCAGCTTCGTGACGTCTCCGCCGCCCGCGTCGGTGACGTCCTGCTGCGTGTAGTGGATGCGCTTGGCGAGGTGCGTGCCGTCCTGGTCGAGGTCCCGCAGCACGGCCGCCGCGGCGACCGTCTTGAACAGCGAGCACATCGGGAACAGCTCGTCAGCGCGGTGCAGTACGGTCCGGCCGGTGGCGGTGTCCCGCGCGTACACCCCGAGCCGTACCCCGTGTGCGCGTTCCAGTTCGCGCAGCTGTGCCACGACCCTTCCCCCACCGTGCGGCGACGCGGCATGCGCCGTGCCCGCAGGCAGCGCCGCGGTCAGTGCCACCCCCGCGCCCACGGTCAGCATCGCGCGGCGGGAGGGTGTCGCCCCCTGGTTCGTCACGTCGGCCTCTCCTCTTCTGTCCGTCCTGCCCGGTCATGTGGCTACGA
The DNA here is from genome assembly GCF_053610945.1 of Streptomyces sp. NPDC054849. NCBI lineage: Bacteria > Bacillati > Actinomycetota > Actinomycetes > Kitasatosporales > Streptomycetaceae > Streptomyces > Streptomyces sp. NPDC054849. Next base: position 39,592 of record NZ_JBSGZI010000024.1, on the reverse strand, counting down.
AGACGTCAATCTTGATCAATTCGGTTCCTCCGAGATCATGCAGGGCTCATGTCGCGTACCGGGCGCGCTTTCGGCCACGTCTGAATACCGTCGGTGGCCTGGGCAAACGTCCACCGGCTCAAGATCACTGCATTGAGGTAATGCCAGCGGTTTCGTCGCGGCGACCGGGTGCACCGGCCGTTACTGTTCCCCGGGATCTGGACGGATTCCCGCATATTCCCCTCTTATTTCCTCTTTCACCGGTGACGCGCAGATGCGCCGCGCCGATCACCACCGTCACGAAGGAGACCGCGCCCGATGACCGTTGACACCGCCCGCCCGGAAGCTCCCCTGGAGCCGCCCGCGCAGTCCAGCCTGAGTACGGCGGCTGCGCGCAACCTTGCGACCACCACCAAGTCCGCCCCGCAGATGCAGGAGATCACCTCTCGCTGGCTGCTGCGGATGCTCCCCTGGGTGGAGACCAAGGGCGGCACCTACAGGGTGAACCGCCGCCTGACCTACACCGTCGGCGACGGGCGCATCGAGTTCGTCCAGGACGGTTCCGACGTCCGGGTGATCCCGCGTGAGCTCGGCGAACTGGCCATGCTGCGCGGCTTCGACGACGTGGACGTGCTGACCGCGCTCGCCGGCCGGTGCGTCCAGCGTGACTTCCGGGCAGGTGAGGTGCTGGTCGAGCGCGGTACCCCCGCCGAGCAGATCCACCTGATCGCCCACGGCCGGATCGGCCAGACCTCCGTCGGCAAGTACGGCGACGAGGTCTCCGTCGCCGTACTCGCCGACGGCGACCGGTTCGGCGAGGACGCCCTGCTGGACGACGACGCCCAGTGGGACTACACCGCCACCGCCGAGACCCCCGGTACGCTGCTCACCCTGTCGCGCGCCGAGTTCACCGCCGTGCTTTCCACCGCGCCGAGTCTCCAGGAACACATCCGCACGTTCAGCTCGCTTCCCCACCAGCGGCAGAACCGTCACGGCGAGGCCGAGATCGCGATGTCGGCCGGGCACACCGGCGAGGCCGAGCTGCCCGGTGCTTTCGTCGACTACGAACTCAACCCGCGCGAGTACGAGCTCTCCGTCGCGCAGACCGTACTGCGGGTCCACACGAGGGTCGCCGACCTCTACAACGGGCCGATGAACCAGACCGAGGAGCAACTCAGGCTCACCATCGAGGCGTTGCGTGAGCGTCAGGAGCACGAACTCATCAACAACCGGGAGTTCGGACTGCTCCCGAACGCCGCCTTCAAGCAGCGGATCCAGACCCACTCCGGCCCGCCCACCCCGGACGACCTCGACGAACTGCTCTGCCGTCGCCGTGGCTCCAAGTTCTTTCTCGCCCACCCCAGGGCGATCGCGGCGATCGGGCGTGAGTTCAACGCCCGCGGGCTGTACCCGGACCACGTCGACGTCGGCGGGCAGCAGGTCCCGGCCTGGCGCGGGGTCCCGATCCTGCCGTGCAACAAGATCCCCATCAGCAAGGAGAACACCAGCTCGATCCTCGTCATGCGCACCGGCGAGGACAACCAGGGCGTCATCGGGCTGCGGCAGACCGGTCTCCCGGAGGAGTACGAGCCCGGCCTGTCGGTGCGCTTCATGGGCCTCGACGAGAGGTCGATCATCTCGTACCTGGTGACCACCTACTACTCCGCCGCGATCCTGGTGCCCGACGCGCTCGGGGTGCTGGAGAACGTGCAGATCGCCCGCCGGCGCGACTAGGCCGTCTTTTCCGGATCATGTCGGCCGAGCCCGCGTTGTCCGGTGCCGTGCATCGCAAGGCGGAGGAGCTTCCCTCGTACTGGACGTACTCGGGAGCCCCGACAACGCCGCGAGGTGCGGTGCCGTGCAGCGCGGGCCCGCCAAGATCCGAAAGACGCGCCCTGGCGACTGCCAACGGCCGTCAACACCCGGACGTGCCCGGGCCGGCCGACCGTGCCCGGGATCCGGGACAGCCCACCCATCTCATCAAGGAGCTACGGATGCCCGATCCTGGGCTTTCCCCTCTGCAGTCGAGCCTGCCTGCCGCCGGGGCCCACTTCGGGGCCCACGTCCTTGCCGAAGCCCTCGCCGCGGGCGCCGAAGCCGTCGCCGACGTTCAGCCCGTTCTGCCCTCCCTGCCCACGGGACCCCGCCTACCCACCGGACCCTCCGCGCCCACGGAAACCCCCCTGCCCACGCGGCTGTCGCTGCCCACCGGCCCTTCCGTATTCGGTCGAGCGGCGCCCGCGCCCGTGGACGTGCCCGCACCCGACGGCGGCGCGGCCGTGGTCAGGCAGCCGCCCCCCGGCCTGGAGCGGATCCTGCGAGGACCCAGCGGTCTGGGCACGACGGGCCTGCACCCGGCCCGACGCGAGGAGCCCGCGGCGCCGGCGGCGCCCGGGACACCGGTCGCCGGCCACCCGATCCCCGGTCTCTACCACCACCCGGTACCGGAGCCCGATGCGGCGCGCGTGGAAGAGGTCAGCCGCAGGATCAAGGCGTGGGCGGAGGACGAGGTCGAGCTGTACCCCGACGACTGGGAGGACGAGTTCGACGGCTTCTTCGTCGGGCGCTACATGGTCGCCTGCCATCCGGACGCCCCCACCGTCGAGCACCTGATGCTCGCGACGCGGCTCATGGTCGCCGAGAACGCCGTCGACGACTGCTACTGCGAGGACCACGGCGGCTCGCCCATCGGCCTCGGCGGACGCCTCCTGATGGCGCACACCGCTCTCGACCCGCTCCACACGACGAAGGAGTACCAGCCGGATTGGGCGCAGTCCCTTCATTCGGACGCGCCCCGCCGTGCCTACCGGTCCGCCATGGAGTACTTCCTCCAGGCGGCGAGCCCCTCCCAGGCCGACCGGTACCGGCACGACATGGCCCGTCTGCACATGGGATACCTGGCCGAGGCGGCCTGGGCCCAGACGGAGTACGTCCCCGAAGTGTGGGAGTACCTGGCGATGCGTCAGTTCAACAACTTCCGCCCCTGCCCCACCATCACCGACACCGTCGGCGGCTACGAACTGCCCGCGGACCTGCACGCGCAGCCCGCCATGCAGCGGGTCATCGCGCTCGCCTCGAACGCCACCACCATCGTCAACGACCTGTACTCGTACACCAAGGAACTTGCCAGCCCCGGGCGCCACTTGAACCTGCCCGTGGTGATCGCCGAACGAGAGGGCTGCTCCGTACGGGACGCCTACCTGAAGGCGGTCGACGTACACAACGACCTCATGCATGATTTCGAGGCCGAAGCCGCCGAACTGGCGGTCACCTGCCCCGTCCCGAGCGTGCCGCGCTTCCTGCGCGGAGTGGCCGCCTGGGTCGACGGCAACCACTACTGGCACCAGACCAACACCTATCGCTACAGTCTGCCCGATTTCTGGTAAGGATGGGACCTCTCACATGACCAGCATCGATATCACCTCCGCCACCGCGCCCGTCACGGCGACTTCCGTGTCCATCCCCGGCCCGGCGACGCCCTACCAGGGGGACATCGCCCGCTACTGGGACCACGAGGCCAGGCCCGTGAACCTGCGTCTCGGCGATGTCGACGGCCTTTACCACCACCACTACGGCATCGGCGACGTCGACCACGCGGCCCTCGGCGACACCGAGGACAGCGCATACGAGAAGAAGCTGATCGCCGAACTCCACCGCCTGGAGTCGGCGCAGGCCGAACTTCTGATGGACCATCTCGGCGCGATCGGGCGGGACGACACGCTGGTGGACGCGGGCTGCGGTCGCGGCGGTTCCATGGTGATGGCCCACCAGCGCTTCGGCTGCAAGGTCGAGGGCGTCACCCTGTCGGCCAAGCAGGCCGACTTCGCCAACCAGCGGGCCCGGGAACTCGGCATCGAGGACTCCGTCCGCGCCCGCGTCTGCAACATGCTCGGCACGCCCTTCGAGACCGGGCAGGCCGCGGGCTCGTGGAACAACGAGTCGAGCATGTACGTCGACCTGCACGATCTCTTCGCCGAGCACTCCCGGATCCTCGAGGTCGGCGGCCGCTACGTGACCATCACCGGCTGCTGGAACCCGCGTTACGGCCAGCCCTCGAAGTGGGTCTCCCAGATCAACGCGCACTTCGAGTGCAACATCCACTCCCGCCGGGAGTACATGCGCGCCATGGCCGACAACCGGCTCGTACCGCAGGCCGTCATCGACCTGACCCCGGCGACCCTGCCCTACTGGGAGCTGCGGGCCACCTCGTCCCTGGTCACCGGCATCGAAGAGGCGTTCATCAACTCCTACAAGGACGGCTCGTTCCAGTACCTGCTGATCGCAGCCGACCGCATCTGACCGGCTGACCTCCCAAGGGGCCCGGCCGTCGCCCGACGGACCGGGCCCTTCCGGCGGGCGGCCACGGGGTGATGTCCACCGGCGTCACGCCGGCGTGTCCTGGGGCGCGACCACGGTGAAGAGCGCGCCCTCGGGATCGGCGAGCACGATCCACCGGCTCGTGCTGGACGTCTGCACCGGCGAGGCGGACCGGCCGCCCAGCCGGGTGGCGGCCTCGATCACGCTCTCCAGGTCGGTCACGCGGAAGTGGACGTGCCAGCGGGGGTGCACCACGGGGTCCGGGGCCTCGTCGAGCGCGCCGCCGCTGATGCGGGCGACGGTGTCGTGCCCGCGCCGCAGGACGACGTGGTCGTGCTCGTAGGAGATCGTGCAGCAGCCGGGACGCTCGCCGCCCCAGTCGAGGACCTCGCCGTAGAAGATGGCCGCCGCGAACGCGTCCCGGGTCCGCAGCTCCAGCCAGGCCGGGGCGCTGCCCTGGCCCACCGACCAGTCGGGGACGACCTCGCCCTGCCAGAAGCCGAACACGGCTCCCGCCGGGTCCGCGGCCAAGGCGGCTCGTCCGGTGCCGGACGCCAGGGGACCGACCGCCATGGTGGCGCCGCGCTCGCGGATCCGGGCGGCGGTCGCGTCGGCGTCCTCGACGACGAAGTACGGCGTCCACACCACCGGCCCGCCGGTACTCCCGCCGAGCGCGCCGACGCCTGCGACGGGAGCCCCGTCGCGGAAGGCGACCATGGTGCCGTCGCCCCGGTCGGCGGGATGGAAGTCCCAGCCCAGTACGGCAGCGTAGAACCGCTGCGCGACATCAAGATCCCGGGCCAGCAGGCTGACCCAGCACGGGGCACCGAAGATCTCGTGGCTCGACGTCGACACAGCTGCCAGCCTCATCTGCCGTTCATGGGAATCGGGACCCTTCCACCGTAGACCGGGCGGCGGCGCCGTGCCGTGAAGCGCGGTGCCACCGGCTGTGGCGTTCAGGAGGTCTTGCGGGGGCGGTGGCTGGTGTCGCACCAGGGGTACGTACGGCTGCGGCGGCAGGAGCACACCGCGACCATGAAGCGGTCGGAACGGGCGACCGTGCCGTCCTCCAGCACGATCTCCACCGGCCCCTCGACCAGCACCGGACCCTGAGGGTCCACCGCCACCCGTCGAGCCCGGCCGGGCGGGGCGGCTTGCGGAGCGCATCCGCGGGCGTTGTCAGCGGAGTCGTCAGGGGTGTGGCCGAGGGCGTCGACGTCGTCAGCGGCAGGCGGCACGGAGATCACCAGCTCCAGCTCTCGGATGCCGGCCTGTGGGCGGCTGACATCCGGAGCGCGCAGTGCCTCTGCGGGGCCGCGCCTCCGAGGGCCATGGCCGTACGGGGCACTGATCCACCTCCTTGGTCGGCGGCCCGGGCCGGAGCCGGGAACCGCGTGTCACGAGGGCGGCTACCCGGGGCCGCCCGGCGTACGCGCAGGCCGGAAGCCGGATTCCCCGAGGTCAGCCTGCACCGGGTGACGGAAATAGGGGCCCGCACCGGTCAGGCGGCGGCCGCCGTCCTCGCGAGGCTGTCCACCACATCCGTCAGCCTTCCGTGCCTGCGGTGGGCGGCACGCTGTCGCGACGCCCCGTCGCCTTCCGTACGCAGGCGGTCGAGCAGTGTGTCGACCAGGGACGTGTCGCCCGAGGCGCCGAGCCCTGGGGCCGCCCGCTCGCGGAGCCGGTCGACCACGGCCCAGGCCGGCACCCTGGCCCCCGTGACCGGGTCCAGACCTTCGCCGTCCAGCCCGTGCACGGCCGCGAGCCGGTGGGCCTCCCGCAGCCTTCCGCACTCCAGGTGCGGTGGAGGCCGGCCCTCTTCGGTCTCCGGTCTCATGACGGCGGCCAGCCCTCGTGTGAGTGCCGCCAGCAGTACGACCGCGTCGAGACGCGCGTTCACGTCGGCCACCCGGATCTCGAGCGTGGGCACGTGCTCGGACGGGCGGGCGTACCAGTAGATCATCCGCCGGTCCAGCAGGGCGCCGCACTGCACGAGGGCGTTGGCGATCCGCTCGTACGAGGCCTCGTCCAGGACCGGAGCGGGCCCGACGGTGGGCCAGCGGGCGTGCTGCACCGCCCGCCAGCTCGCGTATCCGGTGTCCGTGCCGCGGTCGAAGGGGGAGTTGGCGGTGAACGCCTGCAGGGATGGCAGCCAGGGCCGCATCCGGTTGGCGAGGTCCAGTGCCTGTGCCCGGCCCGGCACACCGATGTGGACGTGACAGCCGCACACCACCTGGTCGAAGTCCCCGACAGCCGACGCGTAGCGGACGACCATCCGCCGATATCGTTCATCGGGGGTGACGGTCAGCGGACGCTCCGGCGGGATCACGGGCGTTCCCGACGCGAGGATCACACAGTCCTCGGCGGCCGCGGCCCCGACCAGCACGGCCCGCAGCCGGGCCAGCTCGGCTCTCAGCGCGGCGGTGCTCGTCGTGGGGGTGGTGCACACTTCGACCTGGGCGGTGAAGAACTCCTGCTGCACCAGGGGGCCGAGCGTCCGCGCGGCCGCTGCTATGACGCGTGGTCCCCGGCCCACCGGGGCCCGGTTGTGGCGGTCGGCGAGCAGGAACTCCTCCTCCACGCCCATGGTCAGCAGGGGAGCGGGGGCACGGGATTCCCCCGCCTCGACGGGCGCACGGCTCTCACGCGCGCATTCAAGGGGTGCCGAAGCGGACACGGCCAGTGACATCGGGAGCCCTTTCGATGGTGACGACCGATCCCCCCGGGCAAGGTGCCTGATGCTTTCTGAAGGGCCTTTACCCGTCGGCTCGACCGTTACGCCAGAGCCTGGACACGGAGCCGGACGGGCGTCCTGGGCGGGGTCAGAATTCCGGCACGAACGGCCGGTAGTCCGTGTGCGGACCCGAGGGGATGACGGCGTAACTGGCCTCGGGCAGCTCGTTCCACACGCCGGGCAGGTCTCCCAGCGGCTCGGAGACCACCATGCGGGTCTCGTCGGACACCTCTCTCAGGTAGTCCAGCTCCGGGTAGAGGTGCCGGACGGTCTCGGCCCGGCTGCTGTAGAACAGCGACCGCGACTTTCCATGGCTGGAATAGCGGAAGGCCCACACCCGCTCGCCGTCGCTCACCGCCACCGTCATCTGGAGCGGCTCCGCCACGCCGTGTTCCTTGCCGAGCCGCTCCACGAGTCCCGCCATCCGGGCCACCGCCCCCGGGACGTCCTGGTCGAGGCCGAACGTGACCGCCAGGTAGAACATCACCTCGGAGTCCGTGGATCCCTCGATGGACGGGAAGAGCGCCGGGTCGACGGCCATGCACAGGTCGCGTTGCAGCCGCTGGAAGTCCCCGATGGCCCCGTTGTGCATCCACAGCCAGCGGCCGTGCCGGAAGGGATGGCAGTTGGTCTGCTGGATCGCCGAGCCCGTCGAGGCGCGGACGTGTGCGAAGAACAGGCGCGAGCTGACGTGAGCGGCCAGCTCGCGCAGATTGCGGTTGTTCCAGGCAGGCCCGATGTCCCGGAAGACCGCCGGCGTGCCGTCGCCGTTCCCGCTGTACCAGCCGATGCCGAAACCGTCGCCGTTCGTCGACTCGACGCCCAGCCGGGACCGCAGACTCTGGTTGATCAGCGAGTGCTCCGGGCGGTAGAGCACAGTGTCGAGCAGCACGGGTGAACCCGAGTAGGCGAGCCACCGACACATGCACACCATCCCCTTCGTGGCTTGCTCCGAGCCTAACTCCCCTGACGTCGTGGTTCCCGCGGACAGGCCGCCGGTGGACGGAGGAGGCGCCTGAGCGCGCACGGTCGGGCGGGCGTGCCATGCTCAAGGGGTGAAGGCCGACGCCCCGCCTCCCGACGAGGGCGCCTCACCCGAGGTGCTCGCGCTGGCCAGGGTTGTGGCCAGGCTGCGATCGGAGATCGCGGACCTGGAGGGCACCGCCGCGACCGCGGCCGTCGTGGAGCGGGCCAAGGGCGTCCTGATGGCCGAGGCGGGACTCTCCGCCGACGCCGCCTACGAGAAGCTGTCGGACCGTGCCGCCCGACGGGGCAGGACCCTCATGGAGGAGTGCTGGGTCACGCTCGGCCACGTCCGTTCCCGCCCGGCGCCCCGGATCGTCCGGTCCGCCACGCCCTCGCCCGCCGCGGTCGGGGCGCACCACGACCCGGCCGTGTCGGCGTCCGGCACCGCCGCCCCTGACGCCGGCCCCCCTGACGGCGGACGGCAGCGCCCCCTGCTGCCCCGGCTGGCCGACGGTCTGGCCGGTGCCCACGGTGAGGGGGACGTCGCGGAATTGCTCCGGGCCGTGCTGGGCGAGGCCGCAGGCGTGGACGGTGTGATGATCTACGCCGTGATGCCCGCGGGCAGCCTGGAGCTGGTCGGCCACGCCGGCATCGACGACGCGCTGGCCGACCAGTGGCGTCACGTCCCGCCGCTCAGCGGTGTGGCCGCCCTCGAGGCCACCGCCGAAGGACACGCCGTATGGCTTGAGGATCCGGTGGCGGACGCCCGCCGCTATCTGCTGATCGGCGATCCGCCCGAGCGTTGGCCCTCGCGCGCCTGGATCCCCGTACCGTGTGACGGAAACGCCAAGGTCGCCATAGGTTTTCTGCGGACCCGGCCCGGCCCCTTCGACCCCGACACCCGGGCGCTGCTGCGACGGGCCGTCCGGCTGTGCGGCGCACCGCTGAGCACCTGGCGGCGGCCCGGCGGTGGCGCCGCCCACACCGCGGCCGCTGCCGGCGAAGTGGAATCCGTCCAGCGGATCCTGGGCGCGCTGTCCGAAGCCGTCGTCCTGCTCACCCCCTTGCGTTCGGAGGCGGGTGAGGTCGAGGACTACCGGATCGACGCCGCCGCGCCGGAGTCGGTCGACGTGGCAGGGCGCCGAGGCAAGGAGCTCGTCGGGAGGCGGGTGCTGGAGACGTACCCCACCGTCGCCGGCACCGCGCTGTGGGAGGGGTACCTGGACACCCTGACCACCGGGACGGTGTACGAGGGAGAGCCCTTCACCTACGAGGAGGTGGGCGCCGGATACCCCCAGCAGTCCGTGTACTCGGTCAGGGCCACCCGCCTCGGGGAACGCCTGATCGTGTCCTGGATCCGCCACGACGCCGGCGACCGTGAGGTCCGCAGGCTGGCCGACATGCAGCGCCTGGGCAATCTCGGCTGGGCGGGCTGGAACCTGACGACGAACACCTTCGTCTGGTCCGACCAGGTCTACGCCATCTTCGACCGTGACCCCTCCCTGGGACCGATCGCGTTCGAGGAACTGCCCCGGCACGCGCTGCCGGAGGACCTGGCGAGGCTGGGTGCGGCCGTCCAGCGCCTGCTGGGAGCAGGGCAGGCCGTGGACCAGCCGTTCCGGATCATGACCGCCGACGGCGTGCGGCACCTGCGCCTCGTCGCGGAGGCCCAGACGGACGCCGACGGCGCCCCGGTGGAACTGCACGGGTTCTTCCAGGACCTCACGGCGCAGCGCGACGCCGAACTGGCCCTGCACGAGAGCGAGCGCTCCGTCCTCGTCCAGCGCGGCATGCTGAAGGCCGAACGTGCACTCGCCGCCCGGCTCCAGGACACCCTGCTGCCGATCCCGGAACAGTCCCTCGAACTCGCCGGCCTGCGCATCGACGTGGCCTACGTGCCCGCCGACAGCGGAGTGAACGTCGGAGGCGACTGGTACAGCGCCATAGAACTCCCCGACAAGAGCGCCCTCTTCGTCGTCGGGGACGTGGCGGGCCACGGCCTGGCAGCCGTCGGCACCATGGCGCAGCTGCGGTTCACCGCCAAGGGCATGACCGTCACCGGCTCGGCCCTGCCGGACGTGCTGCGCCGGCTGAACAACCTGCTGCTCCACACCGCTTCGGACCCGTCCGCCACAGCTACGGCCACCATGGTCATGGCCCGCTACCAGCCCTGGGACCGCCGTCTCACCTGGGTGCGGGCCGGGCACCTTCCCCCCTTGCTGATCCGCGGCGACCGGGCCGGCTTCCTCCCGCAGCCCGAGGGCAGCCTCCTGGGCGCCACGTACGACTCCGGCTACGGGCAAGCCGTCATCGACCTCTTGCCCGGCGATCGCCTGCTGTTCTACACCGACGGGCTCGTCGAAGAGCCGGGTGAGGACATCGACCTGGGACTCGCCCGGCTCGCCGACGCCACCCTGCGGATCCTGCAGGACGGCATGGGCGAAACGCTCGCCCGCACGCTGGCCGCGAGGCGCGCGGGGGCCCGGGACGACATCTGCGTCCTGGACATCCACGTGCCGGCCGACGCCGGGCCTGCGAGCGACGTCTGACCTGCGGGTGACGTCTGACCTGCGGCCCACGCCGGGCCGGCGGGCGACGCCGGGTCTGTGGCCGACCGATGGCCTCCACCCCGGCGTCCGCCTCGTCCGGAGGCCTGGGGCCGACCGATGGCCTCCACCCCGGCGTCCGCCTCGTCCGGGCCGACCGGTCAGGTGTTGAGCAGGCGGTTGAAGAACGACCGGTAGTGCTGGAGTGCAACGCGGAGATCCTCGGTCGCCACCTGCTCACCGCGGCCCCACTGGCCCTCCAGGCCCTGCTTGCGCTCCGAGAAGGTGCCGGCCAGGGCCTGCATGACCTCGGCCACCAGTGTGTCCGCCGACCTGACCGCGTCCTGCGGGTCGTCGACGAAACGGCCCTGGATCTCGCTCCACGCCTTGCGGTACTCCTCGGTCTCCGTCGTGCCGAGGAGCGGCTCGTCGTCGCCCGCGGGCGACTCCGCTGTGACCGACTCGGCCGCGGCCGACTCGTCAGCCTCTTCCGCCGAAGTGTCGCCCACCCCGGAGGTGGCCTCCCCCGGGTACACCGGCGCTTCCTGATCGCCTTCCGTACCCGAGTGCATGATGTCTTCCGTGGTCAGACCGGGCTCTTCGGTGGCCCGGGGCTCCCTGTCTCCATAAGTCTCCATCTCACCTGCTCCTCTGATCCGTCAGCAGTTCCTCGAAGAGGGCGCGGTAGTGCACCATCGCCCCGCGAAGCTCCTCCGTCGTCGCCTGTCCTCCGCCGCTGCGCACCTTGACGTCGTGTGCGGCGCGGTAGTGGTCCAGCGTGCGTCCGTGCTCGACCGACAGGTCCCGGAGCTGGCCCTCGTACCCCTCGGTCGGGTAGCCGCGCTCGCTCATCAGCCGCGCGACCAGCTCGTCGGCCTCGGCCACGGAGCCTTCCGGGCGGTCCACGAAGTGTTCCTGGACGTTGCTCCAGGCATCGGCGTACTCGCGTCGCCGCTCGGCGGGCAGCTCCTTGATCTCGAGCTCGTCGTGCCGCTGTTCGCGGGCGCGCAGGTCGCGCTCGGCGGCCCGTGTGCCGCCCTCCTCCTGGACCGTGCGCTCGTACTCGGGTCCGAAGCGCTCGCGCAGGTGCCGTCGTCGCGTCATCTGCCACAGCATCGCGACGAGCGCGATCACCACGACCGCCGCGACGGCGATCACCACTATGAGCGTGCTTGTTGACATGTCCGGCCTCCCATTCCGGGGCCCACTCGTTGTGCACACGCGGCTGCCCGCCTTGCCGGGGGCCAAACCCGTCGGCGAAGGGACCCGCACGGGTCCGGCGATGCGGATTGGTCCGCGCGCGTACGGGTAGGCGCCGTGCAGAGTCAGTCAGGCAGTCGTGCGCGAACCGTCACGTACGAGAAGGGGTGGTCCACGATGGCCTCACCGGCGGACGGTCGCCGATTCACCGTCGACGTGCGGCCCATGGGCGACGTGGTCGTCCTCGTGCTGACGGGAGAACTGGACCACGACACGGTGGAGCCGCTGAGCGCGGCGCTCGGCGCGGCGCTCACGGACGGTACGCCCCGACTGGTGGTGGACTTCGCGGAGCTGCAATTCTGCGATTCCACGGGGCTGAACGTGCTTCTGCACAGCCGGCTCGCGGTCCAGGAGGCGGGTGGCAGCCTCGAGCTGGCCGGCCTGCGGCGGCCCGTCGCCCGCATGTTCCACATCACGGGTGCGGACGAGATCTTCCGTGTGTACCCCGACGTGGCACACGCGCTGGCCGAGCAGCGGCACGCGTGACGGAGGAGCACCCATGGAGGAGCGACGGTCACCCCATCAGATCCGGCGCCTCGTGCTGCACGACATCCCTGACGCCGTCACCCGGTGCCGCGATTTCACCCGTGAGGCGCTGACCGCGTGGCACTGGACGGCAACCGCCCGTGACGAGTCGGAGGACGTTCTGCTGCTGGTGTCCGAGGTGGTGGCCAACGCCTGCCTGCATGCGGGCGGCCCGCGTGCGCTGCTGCTGGACTGCACGGACGAGCGGCTGCGGGTCGAGGTGACCGACGGCAATCCGGTCGCCCCGGCGCCACGGCCCCGGACCGACCCCGGCCTGCCCGGCGGCCATGGGCTGCTCATCGTGGAGCGGCTCGCCCGCAGCTGGGGCTCGGTCCCCACCGCGGACGGCAAATACGTCTGGCTGGAGGTGGACTCGCCGCTGCGGTCCCCGGCGTGCCGGGGACCGCAGTCTGTGCCTGGGCTCTGAAGGAAGGAAAACCCTGAATACCCTGAAGGCGAGGGAAGGAACCCCTGCAGCCCCTGCAGGGACTCGTCTAAGGGGACTCGTCCTCCAGGTCGGGGTCCTCCAGCATCCCGGCGCGCAGCCTGCTCACGATCCGGCTGAGCAGCCGTGAGACGTGCATCTGCGAGATGCCGAGGCGCTCGCCGATCTCCGACTGAGTGAGCTCCTCGCGGAAGCGCAGCGACAGGATCAGCCGGTCGCGCTCGTCGAGGGCGGAGATCAGGGGCTTCAGCGCTTCCAGGTCTTCGATGCGCTCGTAGCCCTGCTCCTCCGCGCCCAGCGAGCGCGTCTGCGCGCTGCTCTCCTCCTCCGGGCCGACGCTGGTGCTGAGGGATCCGGCGACGTAGCCGTTGGCGGCCTGCAGGCCCTCTGCCAGCGTGGCGTCGGAGACGCCGAGGCGTTCCGCGAGCTCGTGGTCGGTGGGCCGGCGGCCCAGCTGCTGCTCCAGCCCGTCGCAGGATTTCGCGATGTCCAGCCGGAGCTCCTGGAGGCGCCGCGGGACCTTCACGGACCAGCTCGTGTCCCTGAAGAACCGCTTCATCTCACCGGTGATGGTCGGCACGGCGAAGGTCGCGAACTCGACCCCGCGCTCGACGTCGTACCGGTTGATGGCCTTGATCAGGCCTATGGTGCCGACCTGGACGATGTCCTCGAGGGGTTCGCTGCGGTTGCGGAACCTGCGGGCCGCGTACTTCACCAGGCTGAGGTTCAGCTCCACGAGCGTGTTGCGCACGTACGAGTACTCGGGCGTGCCCTCGGTCAGCGCGTTCAGGCGCCTGAAGAGGGCGACGGACAGGGTCCGGGCGTCTGAGGTGCTGACCCCGAGCGGATCCTCGGGAATCTCGAGCGCGGCCAGTGGGGGCTCGATATGGACGGGGTCTGCCGTGTCGCGGGCCGTCGTGCGTGTCATCGGTGTCCTCCGACGGATAGGGGACCGTGCGCGGGCGCGCAGCGGGGCCGTCGTGGTTTCCCGTCGGGTTATATACCCGGCGATGCGGACCCTGACCCTTCTCGCAGCGGATGTGGACCGCAGCACTCCTCATCCGACGGTGGTCGGGCAGGCCGGCCATGGCGTCACCCGTGTTCTTCGTCCGGCGCGGTGCCTGGCCCGGATCCGGCCGGGCCGCCCCCGTTCGGCGAGAGGTGGTACACGGCGAAGGCGCGGTCGATGACCGGCATGGCGACGTTGCGCACCCGTACCCCGCCGACCGTCATCCCGTGTTCCGTGCCGAGGTGGGCGTGCCCGTGGACGGCGAGGTCCGCTCCGGCCTCGTCCACGGCCTCCGCGAGGAGATAGCTGCCGAGGAAGGGGTAGATCTCCAGGGGTTCACCGGCGAGCGTGTCCGGCACGGGCGAGAAGTGCATGAGCGCGATCCGCAGCGCGGTGTCCTCGGCGTGCAGTTCGCGCAGCGTCCGGCTCAGCCGGTCCGCGCACCTCCGGGTGTACTGGATGAACGCCTTCATCTCCGGCTCGCCGAACTCCGCGCCGCTGCGTCCGGCGAAGCCCCCGCAGAACCCCTTGGTCCCCGCCACGCCCACCTTGATTCCGCGGACGGTGAGCACCACGCCGTCACCCTCCAGCACGTGCACCTCCGCCTCGGCCAGCTCGCGGGCGACGACGTCCTGCTGATCGCTTTGGTAGTCGTGGTTGCCGAGGACGGCGACCACCGGAACGGGGAGCCCCCTGACCTCCTCCGCCACCACCCGGGCCTCCTCCCGGGTCCCGTGGCGGGTGAGGTCACCGGCCAGCAGCAGCAGGTCCGCACACTCACCGAGGGTGTCGAAGGCCGGCCGCAGTGTGCCTGCGCTGTCTGGGCCGAGGTGGATGTCCCCGACGGCCGCGACGCGGATCACGACAGCACCTCCGCGTGATCGGGAGGGCCGACGCGGTTCACGGTCAGGTCCTCGTGCCAGGGCACGCCCTCCAGCTCCTCCGCGGCGATCCGCAGGACGGCCGCCCGGGAGTCCGGGTCGGTGACGCTTCCCCAGACCATCGCCCACGCGCCGCGCGCCTCGACCCGTACCCCGAGCTCCGCGATGTCCTCGCGCGCCAGACGGTCGCGCAGGTGCGCGATGCGGTACTCGATGTTCTCGACGCCGGTCATGACGCCACCTCCCTGCGGTCGATGACGCGAAGCCGTTCGAGGAGGTAGAGGAAGGCGTCGGGCAGCGGAGCGTCCCGATGGGCCCGGTCCAGCCGCTTCCAGTCGATCTGCTCCCGCAGCATCCGGGCCATCGGCAGCAGGTCCCCGAAGTCGCAGTAGTGCTCTCCCAGCGCGGCGAGGCGGCTGTCCATGAGATCGGTGGGGGAGAGGACCGGCATCCAGACCGAGTCCACCGACTTCACGTCGGCCCGCTCCAGCAGCTCCATGCTGACCGGCCGCCGGGCGAGCTCGAAGATCAGGTCGATCTCCTCCCCACCGGAACGGCCCTTGACCAGCCAGTCCTCCGCCGCCCTGCGCATGGCGATGCCACCCTCCTCCAAGGCCTTGATCGCCGCATCGGCGTCCTCGCGGCGCAGGCAGAAGTCCGTGTCGTGCTGGAAGTGGGCGGGCACGCCGTGCGCGAACGCGGCCACGCTGCCGGCGAGGGCGAACGGCTGCCCGGACTGTTTGAGCAGCGCCGCGACCCGCTTGGTGACGTCCAGGATCGCCTGGGTGTGGTCCTTCGGGAGCTGGCCGTCGGGCACCGTCGGCGGGCTCAGGGTCTCCGGGGGAGCGAGTCCGCCCGCGATGTCGGCAGGTTGATCGTTCACGCAGGACCTCACTGATGCTCTCCGGATGGAATCCGGCTGCGCTTGGACGTCAGGGACGAACACGTGACCGGGACGCGCGAGGCGCCCGGTCGGCATTCGTCCGCCGGGGGGCTCCCCGCCGTCTCGGTGGGCGCTTAACCCGTCCGACGCCGGTCGAAACCCCTCGTACACGCGTGCGGGGCGGTGCGGCGCGCGCTGAGGGGGCCACGGCCGCCGGGGTGCCCGCCCGGCGCGCGCGGGGCACCCTGGAGGCATGGGCCGAGCCAACGACCAGGTCGAGGCGCTGCTCCAGGAGTACGCGGACCTCATCGCGATCCGGGGTGGGGAGGCCTTCAAGGCGCGCGCCTACGAAAAGGCCGCCCGCGCCGTCGGCGGCCACCCGGAGGACGTCTCGACCCTCGACCTCAAGGGCCTGTGCGAGATCCCCCACGTCGGCAAGTCGGTCGCCGAGAAGATCCTCGAATACGTGCGGACCGGGCGCATGACCGTGATCGACGAGGCCAGGGCGTCGGTACCGGCGGGGGTGCGCGAGCTGATCGCGATCCCGGGGCTCGGACCCCGCAAGGCCATGGTCCTGTACGAGGTGCTGGGCGTCGCCTCCGTCGACCAGCTGCTCGACGCCATCCACCAGGAACGGCTGCGCGACCTGAAGGGTTTCGGCGAGCGGACCGAGGACAACATCCTGCACGGCATCGCGCTGCTGCAGAAGGCCGGCGAGGGCCGGATCCTGGTCAGCGCGGCCATGGACGTCGCCGAGCAGCTCGTCGCCGAACTGTCGCAAGTCCGCGGCTGCGTCCGGTGCACCTACGCGGGATCCCTGCGCCGCATGAAGGAGACCATCGGCGACGTCGACATCCTGGTGGCCGCGCGCCGGTCGGCCCCCTTCATGGACGCCCTGACCGCCCTCCCCTCTACGGCCGAGGTCATCGCGCACGGCGAGAAGAAGACCTCCGTACGGACCGTCACCGGCCTCCAGGTGGACCTGCGCGTCCTTCCCCCCTCCTCCTGGGGCGCGGGGCTGCAGTACTTCACCGGCTCCAAGGCCCACAACATCCGCACCCGGGCCCTCGCGGTGCGCCAGGGCCTCAAGCTCTCCGAGTACGGGCTCTTCGACGCCGAGAGCGGCGAGAGCGTCACCTCCGAGTCCGAGGAGGCCGTCTACGCCAGGCTCGGACTGCCATGGATCCCCCCGACGCTGCGCGAGGACCGCGGCGAGATCGCGGCCGGGCTGCGCGGCGAACTCCCGGAGCTCGTGACGGAGAAGGACATCCGCGGCGACCTGCACACGCATACCGACCTCACCGACGGGCTCGCCCCGCTGGATGACATGATCGCCGCAGCCGCCGCCCGCGGCTATGCGTACTACGCGGTGACCGACCACGCCCCCAACCTGTACATGCAGCGCATGACCAGCGAGAAGATCCTCGCCCAGCGCGAGCGCGTACGCGAACTGGACGGCACGCACCACAGAATGCGGCTGCTGCACGGCACGGAACTCAACATCGGCCCGGACGGAGCCCTGGACTGGCCCGACGAGTTCCTCTCCGGCTTCGACCTCTGCGTGGCCTCGGTGCACTCCCACTTCCACCAGAGCAGGCAGGAACTCACCCGCCGCCTCATCCGGGCCTGCGAGAACCCGAACGTCGCCGTCATCGGCCATCCCACGACCCGCCGGATCGGCAAACGCCCGGGCATCGACGCCGACTTCGACGCCGTATTCCAGGCTTGTGCACGGACGGGCACCGCGCTGGAGATCAATGCGCATCCCGAGCGTCTCGACCTGTGCGACGAGGACGTCCTGCGCGCGAAACGGTACGGCGTGAAGTTCGCCGTGAACTCCGACGCACACGCCACCACGCATCTGCCCTACATGCGCTACGGGGTGGGCACGGCGCAGCGCGGCTGGCTGACCAAGGACGACGTCATCAACACGTGGCCGCTGACGAGGCTGCGTCGGTTCCTCAGGAAGGGGGGCGGCTGACGGAGCGGGGGCGGGAGCGAAAACGAGATGCGTGCCCTGGCCGTGCAGCCCACATCTGTCCGACAGCGCGCAGGTGCTCGAGACGTCGACGACCCGCCGCGCCGAATGGCTGCGCGTCTACAGGGACATGTGGGGCTTCGTCACCCTGGTGTCGCGTCCGACCTCCGACTGAACAGCCGCCGGTTGCGGCAGGTCGGCGCCGGTAAAATGGGAGTCGGTCGCGAACGCACGACCCGGCCCTACGAACGAAGCGGCGACTCTCCCGTGAACGACAGAGACCGAGCAACCATCCAGGACACGCGCTTCGGGGACGTCACCGTCCGGCAGGACGGTCAGGTCCGTCTCGAGGTCGAAGGCGAATCGATCCCCCACGTGGTCCTGGAGCGCGACCCGGAGGCGGAAGCGGACCCGCACATAGCCATCGGCACGCGCGACCCGGCCCGGCTGACCCTGCGGATCGACGGCACGGAAGCCGAACTGAAACCGGCGAAGGGCGGGCTGAGCAGGCGTTCGTACCGGGTGGACGTGGAGTACGGCGGCTCCGGCTACCGTCTGGTCCCGGACACGGTCTCCAGCAGCAGGCTGGCCCGCGACGGCGTGCACCTGGGCGACTTCTCCTCCGACGGTGACGAGACGGTCATCGTCGAATGGAAGGAAGGGCGCGAGATCCGGCCCGCGGACGCCGCGATCGGCTACGCCCTGGCCTCGGCGTTCGGCACCGGCGGCCAGCCCATGTGGATGATGATCGTCGACGGCGTGACCAGCGCGCTTCCCTGACCGGTGCCGTGTCGCCCGGCGGGTGGCGAACCTCGATGTCCGCCACCCGCCGGGTGGCCTCCCGCGGGTGGCCTCCCGCCGAAGGAACACCCGCCGAAGGAACACCCGCCGAAGGAACGCCCGCCGAAGGAACGCCCGCCGGGGCGCGCGCGCCTGCCGGCAGCCGGCGGCCCCGTTCAGTCCACCAGTACGCCCGGGTTGAGGATGCCCCGCGGATCGAGCGCCCCCTTCGCGGCCCGCAGGGCCAGGGCGAAGGGCTCGGGGCGCTGGCGGTCGTAGCCCGGACGGTGGTCCCGGCCGACGGCGTGGTGGTGGGTGATGGTGGCCCGGTGGCGGTGCAGGACCTCGCTCGCGACGGCCTTGAGGTCGTCCCACAGGGCGACTTCGTCACCGGCGCGGCCGGCGGCCAGGACGGTGAAGTAGGGTGCGGCGCCGTCCGGATAGACGTGCGTCAGACGACAGTTGACGGTCGCCGGGTGTCCGGTGGCCTTCAGCGCCGCCTCGCCGACCTCGGTGCGCACCGCGTCGATCAGGCCGGGGATCCGGTCCCAGGTGGCGGCCGTCTCGAAGGTCTCGGCGACGGCGCCCATCCTGGCCAGACCGTCGCGGAGGTAGGGCATCCGCAGGAAGGCCGAGCGCCAGGCGCCCACGGCCGCGTCACCGCCGGGGGCCGAGTCGGCGGTCCCGCCCGGACCGGCGGTCCCGGCGTGTCGGCCGCCGTGCGAGCGGGCCAGGCCGACGGCCCGTTCGAGCCGGGCGGTCACCGGTTCGTCCGCCGACTCGAACCCGAGGACCAGTACGGCGCTCCCGTCCCGGGCCGCACCCGACAGCGCAGCCTCACCGGCGTCCAGCAGACGGCAGTTGGCGGGGGAGAGGTCGGACTGTGCGAGGGCGCGCACCGCCCGGAGCGCGTCGTGGAAGCCCGTGAAGAAGACGGCCGCCGAGGCCTTGTGGCGGGGGCGTTCCTGCAGACGGACCCATGCCTCGGTGATGACGCCGAGGGCCCCTTCGGAGCCCAGGAACAGGCGGTCGGGGGAGGGGCCCGCCCCTGAGGCCGGCAGCCGCCAGGAATCGCTCGTGCCGGCCGGGGTGACGACGCGCATCGCCTGCACGAAGTCGTCGATGTGGGTGCGGCCGGTGGCGTAGTGGCCGCCGGCACGGGTGGCGAGCCAGCCTCCCAGGGTCGAGAACTCGAAGCTCTGCGGGAAGTGCCGCAGGGTGAGGCCGTGGGGCCGCAGCTGGTCCTCCAGACTCGGGCCGAGGGTGCCGGCCTGGATGCGTGCGGCCCGCCCCTCGGCGTCGACCTCCAGGACGCGGCCCATGGCGGTCAGATCCAGGGACAGCACCGCCCGGTGGGCGTCGCCGCGGTACTCCACGCCCCCGCTGACCGAGGAGCCCCCGCCGTACGGGACGACGGCGACCTGCCGGTCGCCGGCCCAGTCCAGGAGGTCGGCCACGCCCCGGTCGTCCGCCGGGCGGGCCACGAGATCGGGGACGCGGCCGGGTCGCCCCTGCAGGGCGCGCATGACGTCGCGGTACGCCTTGCCCATGGCATGGGCGGCACGGTCCCCGGGGTCGGCGGTGACCAGGTGGGCGAGGCTCCGCGGAGGTTCGACCGCAGGACTCCCGACGCCCAGGTCGCGGACGCGCGGGACGGGGAGCGGGCGGCTGAGGGTGCCGGGGATCAGGGCGCCCATGGCGGTGCATTCCGCGTCGTCCGGATGCGCGTCCGTCCAGCCCCAGCCCCACCAGGAGCGGGTGCGGGACGTCGGCTGCGGGGTGGTGCCGGCCATGGATGCGCTCCTGGGGTCGAGGTAATTTACCTACTGGTAAATTACCTACTGATAATATCGGCCCATGGCAACCCCCTCAGCCCCACCTTCGAAGGCCGGCACCAAGGGAGTCCCGCGGGAGCACCGCCGGCGGCAGATGCTGGAGGCCGCCACGGAGGAGTTCGGCACCCGCGGCTATGCGGCCGCGTCGCTCCCCGCGATCGCCGCGCGCGTGGGGGTCACCAAGACGCTGCTGCACCAGTACTTCGGCACCAAGGAGGACCTGTACGTCGCCTGCCTGGTGCCCGTCGGGGACCGGCTCCTGGAGGCCATCCGTACGGCGATGGGCCCGGAGGGGGCTGCGCCGCACACGGCCCTGCGCGTGCTCGACGGCATCTTCACCGCCCTGGAGGGGCGGCGAGAGGCGTGGTTCGTGCTCTACGACACCACCCTGCCGCCCGGTGGTGAGGCCGCACGGCGGGCCTCGGAGTACTGGTCGGCCATCGACCGGCTCGCGGCAGGCGGCACCGCCGAACTGCTGCACGCGGCCGGATCCACCGACCCGCTGGACGCCGACGCGCTCAAGTACGTGTGGCGGGACCTGGTCGCCACCCTCGTCCGCTGGTGGGTCAAGCACCCGGAACAGGCCCCGGCGGCCATGACACGGCGTTGCGCCCGCCTCTTCGCGGCCGCCGCCACCCTCGCCCCCGACGACGCTCACGCTGCCCACACCGGCTGAAGCCGGCGCGCCGCGGGCTCGGCCCCCGGTGTCCCTTAATGCGGAGCGGAGCGACCTCGGGGCGCGGGCGACACCGGCTGCGAAGGGATTGCACCGTGCGCCCGGGGTTGAACCGTGCCCCCGGCGTTGAACCGTGCGCCCGGGGTTACGCCGTGCGTCGGAGGGTCACGCCACGCGCCGGGTGATCAGGCCGTACGCCCCTTCTCGGCGTGCCCGCCCTTCTCGCTCTTGAGCTTGCGCCACACCCTGCCCAGCGCCTCCAGGTCCTCCTGGTCGAGGAGCTCGGTGAAGACCGGCGCCAGGGCCTCGCGCCGGGTGGCGTCGGCCTCGGCGAAGACCGCACGTCCCGCTTCCGTGAGGGAGACCTCCACCGACCGGGCGTCGCGTGCCGAGGGCGTGCGGGTCACCAGGCCCCGCGTCTGCAGGGCGTCCACGACCCGGGAGACCTGGCTGCGGCTGAGCAGCGTGCTGTTGCCGAGGACCGAGGCGGGTACGGGCTCGGGGCTGGAGGCCAGCCACAACATGACCTCGAACCAGGACACGGGGAGGTCGTGCGCCTTCACGAGGGCCCGGTCGACACGGTCGGTCAGTACGGTGCCCGCCCAGACCAGCCCGTAGAACGCGTGGTCGGCAACCGGCATGTCGGCTTCGGTGAGCTTCTTCGGCATGGCGGCAGTCTAGAGGTTGCGTGTACGCACACATAATTTTATAGTGTGTGTGCACGCACATAAATTCGTTCCGATGAAAGGCGTCCGCCATGTCGACCCCCGCCGCACCTTCCTCCACCCCCGCCGCCGCTCGCACCGTCCTGATCACCGGCACCTCCTCCGGCATAGGCCTGGCGGCCGCGATCGCCGCCGCCCGTGCCGGATGGCGTACGGTCGCCACCCTGCGCGACACCGGCCGTGCGGACGCCCTGCGCAAGGCCGCCGCCGAGGCGGGCGTCGAACTCGACATCCGGCAGCTCGACGTCGTCGACGAGGAGTCCGTGGCCGCCGCCGTGAAGGGCGTGATCGCCGACTACGGCCGGCTGGACGCCGTCGTGAACAACGCCGGCGCCGGGCACGTCGGCACCCTCGAACTCGAATCCGTCGCCGATGTCCGCGACGTCATGGAGGTCAACTTCTTCGGCGTGCTGAACGTCTCCAAGGCCGCACTGCCCCACCTGCGGGCCACCGGAGGCCGCCTGGTCACGGTCACCAGCGTCGGCGGCGTCATCGGGCAGCCCTTCAATGAGGCGTACTGCGCCGCGAAGTTCGCCGTCGAGGGGTACATGGAGAGCCTGGCCCCCGTCGCGGGCGCCGTCGGCGTCGGCGTGTCCGTCGTCGAACCGGGCGCCGTGGCCACGGAGTTCGTCAACAACATCGGGCTCGACATCGACGCCCGGATCGCTGCGGCCGGACCGTACGCCGATGCGCTGCGCCACTACGTCGACCGTACGGTGGGCCAGTTCCTGGACGGCGCGCAGACCCCGGCCGGCGCCGCCGAGGCCGTCATGGAGGCGCTGACCACCGACCGTCCGGCCTTCCGCATCCAGACCTCGCAGTGGGCGCGCGAGTTCACCGGGACCAAGCTGGCCGACCAGGACGGCTCGGCGGTCGTCGGCATGACCGGAACCTGGGTCGCCTGACCGCCCGAACCGGCACCTGCACCCCCGCACCCGCCACCGACGGCGCAACGGACCGTTCCTTTCCTGATCGGCCGGGGCCGCGGCTGGGGGAGAGGCGGGGTCCGCGGGCCGGCGCCGCCCCCCGGGTGGGGCGGCTGCGGGCTGCGGCGGCCGAACTGTGCTCCGGGTGAAACCGGGTCATGATGGCTGGAGGTCGGCGCGGCCTCGGGCCACCGACCTGCTGGGCGGCACGCCTGTCGGGAGGTGACTCGTACGCATGGACGAATCGCGCAGGGCCTGGGTCATGATCGGCGGCGCCCTCGCCGTCATCTTCCTGAACCTCCTCGCCATCATCCTGATGAACACCGTCGGGCGATGACCGTGTGACGGTCACACCCGAGATCACCGTGCCGGCGGCCAGAGGGGCGTAGGCCGAGGGGCGTAGCCGCTCAGGCCGCAGCCGTGCAGAACACGCACCCCTCCCAGGCCGGCAGCGCGTCCAGCACCCGGTGGCGTACGCACGAGGCCGTCGCGGCCTAGTCGGGCCCGGGCAGGACGCCCGCTTCGACCCTCGCGGTCGCCGGGTCGAACACCTCCACCATCGCCCGGTACACGCGCAGGTACCCCTCGGCCCGGGGCGGCTCGTAGGTCAGCTCCTCCCACCGGTGGCGGGACAGCGCCAGGTCGAGGGCGCGCAGCAGAAAATCCTTGGCCGCGGCCCGCTCCTGCGGCGTCCCCCCCAGTCGAGCTCCGTCAAGCCGAAGCCGACCACCCCACGCCCCATCACGTTCTGGTCTTGGAGCGTCAGCAGGGCGGCGAAGCGGAAGTCCCACGGATCGTGCGCCAGCGCGGACACGGCGAGCATCAGTACGTCCACGAACACCGCCGTGCCGTCGTTGGTCATCTCCAGGTACCGGCCGTCACCGCCGTCGAACACGTTCATGCCGCCAGAGTGGGGAGAGGGGGGCTCTCCTACTCGTGGCGCCCGGCACCGCGCCTCGTTCCCCCATGCCTCCGGGGACGCGGCCTGTTCTGGTTCCGGCCGCCTTGTGAGCCGCATCTCTGATGCTCCATCAATTCTGTTTGCCACAGGGCTTGTTCAGGCCACACGAACACAAGAAGAGAGTCTGCTCGGACCCTTGCCGTGCCGCTCCCGTTCGCGAATGATGCTCCGGGCGCGTCGGCCGACGGTGGTCGCGCTCCGCCCGCCATCCTCGAACCCGAGCAGGTCAGGAGCCCGTTTTGCGGACGAACCGGCACATCCGGAGATCATTCGTAGTCGTCGCCGCCGCCCTCGCCGTCGTCGTCGGCGTTCCCCAAGTGGCCTTCGCAGCGCCGCCCCCGGCCCTGCCCAGCCAGGCCGAATCGATCGAGCTCACCTTCCAGCCGGCCTACGACTACGACACCGACGGCTGCTACCCGACACCTGCCATAGGTCCGACCGGAGTTCTGAACAGCGGGCTCAAACCCACCGGCGCCCTCGACGGCAACTGCCGGGACGCCTCGGACCTCGGCAACACCAACGGCTACTCCCGCTATAAGTGCAACAACGGCTGGTGCGCCGTGGTCTACGCGCTGTACTTCGAGAAGGACCAGGCCATCCCCGGTATCAGTCTCGGCGGCCACCGCCACGACTGGGAACACGTGGTGGTGTGGATACAAAACAACGAGGCCAAATACGTCGCGACCTCCGCCCACGGCGACTTCAACATCCACGCGCGCGACCAGATCCGCTGGGACGGCACCCACCCCAAGATCGTCTATCACAAGGACGGCGTGGGCACGCACTGCTTCCGTGCGGCCAACTCCAACGACGAACCGCCCGAGAACCACCGCGGCAGCTGGCAGTTCCCCGCGCTCGTCGGGTGGTCGGGCTACCCCGCGACCCTGCGGGACAAGCTCACCCAGGCCGACTTCGGCAGCGCGCACTTCGGCCTGAAGGACGGCTCGTTCGCCTCCCATCTGGCGGAGGCCAAGCCGGCGGGCATCCCCTTCGACCCGTACCTGTAGGCGGACGGCCGCCGGCCACCCGCCCCCGGGCCCGTGTCACCCGTTCCAGATCTTCCGGTACGCCTCGCGGTAGCCGGACGGATCCCAGGACGTGGCGCCGCTGCTGTTGTCGGCCGTTGCGATGTGGACGGGTGCCACGTAGCCGCTGGCGGGCTGGGCGGCGAAGGCGCGGTTGAACTCGTCGATGATCTGCCAGCCCTGCTGGGACAGCGGTTCGGGGACGGTGGCGGACTGGAACTGCCTGCTGTTGATCCGCTGGAAGGCCGAGGGGTCGCCGTCGCCCGCCCCGATGTTGAAGGGCGGTCCGGAACCCGGTTTTCCGGCCGCGCGAAGGGCCGGGGCCGCGTCGGCGAAGTACAGGTCGTTGATGGCGACGGAGTAGGTCCACTCGTTCCGGAAGCGGGAGAGGAGGGAGGAGACCGCCTGGGGGGTGCGGCTGCTGGCGTCCGGGATGGGGATGTTCACGGACTCCAGCAGCTTCACGCCGGAGCAGGTGGCCAGCTCCCGCTGGATCAGCTCGGACTTGTTCTTGGCGAACGGAATCGAGTCGTCGGTGAAGAGGACGACTCCGGCGCCGCCGTCGGACCGGGCGATGATCCAGTCGGCGCTGATCCTCGCCACGTCCTCCACCTTCGTGGTGATGTTGGTGAACAGCCGGGGGTTCTCGCTCGGGCCGGGGGACCCCACCGCGTGCCAGCCGATGACCGGGATGCGCGCCGCTTCGGCCCGCGCCATCTGCTGCGAGGTCAGCTGGGGATCGAATCCGCCGATCACGATGCCCGAGGGCTTGAGGGTGATGGCCTGGCTGAGGGCCGCCTGGATGCCGGCGGGGGTGCCGTCGCCGTCGATCACCCGGACCTTCCAGCCGATGGCCTTCGCGGCTTCCTCGACGCCCTGGGCGACGCCTGCGACACCGGGGTTGGTCATGGTCTGTGCGACGTAGACGACGGTCTTGTCGGACACGGCCGCGGGGCCGGTGGTGGGGCCGTGCCAGGAGGCGTCCGGGTTCTCGGCCTGTTGAACGGCCGTCCGGGCCCTCGCGAGGGTGGTGGGACAGCCGGCTTGCGCCGGCCCGGCGCCGGTCGACGGGCCGCCCCCGCAGCCCGCGACGAGGGTGGCGGCTGCGGTCAGCAGGACTGCCGCCGTGAGAGGGGTCTTGCGGTTGGGGTACACGGTGCTCCTGACGCGGGTGCGCGTACGAAGTGTTCTAGGGGTGACCGTTCCTCGCCGGTGCGGCCGACGGCTCAGCGGGTGACCCACGGGTCGGGGTGGCGCTGCTGCGCAGCCGGCGGCGGGCGGAGTAGCCCGCCAGCCCGACGGCGATGAGCAGGGTGGCGCCGTTGAACAGCGGCGTGGCCCAGAACTGGGCGCCGAGCTGGCCGATCCCGGCGAGCCCGATGGCGAGGACGGCGACGGCCACGACGGTGCCGAGGGCGTTGGCGCGGCCGGGTTTGATCGTGGTGGCACCCAGCAGGGCGCCGACGAAGGCGGGCAGCAGGTAGTCCAGTCCGACGCTCGGGTTGCCGGTCTGCTGCTGGGCGGCGAGGAGGACACCGGCGAAGGCGGTGGCCAGGCCCGATCCGGCGAAGGCGTAGACACAGTATCGGTGGGTGGGGATGCCGACCATGCCGGCCGCGCGCGGGTTGGAGCCGATGACGTACAGGTACCGGCCGAGCGGCAGCCGCTCCAGGATCAGCCAGAGCGCGGCTGTGACGGCGAGGACGTAGAAGGCGGTGACCGGCAGGCCGAGGAAGCGGGAGTCGTAGAGGGCGGTGAAGGAGGCGGGCAGGCCGTTCGGGCCGGGGACGATCCGGGCGCCGTCGGTGATCCAGCCGGTGCAGGCGTACATCATGCTGCCGGTGCCGAGCGTGGCGATGAAGGAGTCGATCCGCCCGAACTCGACGATGACGCCGTTGAGGACGCCGGCCGCCGCCCCTCCGCACACCACGGCGAGGCAGGCCAGGGGCCAGGGCCAGCCCCCGTGGACGGTGAGCTGCATCACCAGCACGTGCGCCAGGCCGAGTCCGTAGCCGATGGACAGGTCGAACTTGCCGCAGGCGATGGGGATCGTCGCGCCGAGCGCCAGGATGGCGGGGATCGACTGGTTGGAGAGGATCGAGGAGATGTTGTCCCGGGTGGGAAAGGTGCTCGGCAGGCTGAGGGAGAAGATCAGGAAGAGCAGGACGGCCAGGGCCGGGAGGCCGTAGGCGCCGATGTGGTGCCCCCGAAGCCGGTCCAGCCGGGAACGGATCGAGGGGGAGGGCGAGGGCGAGGGCGAGGCCGAGGGGGAGCGCGAGGAGGTCATCGGCTCGTCGTGGTCCCGGTGATCGCGGGCATGGCCGAGGCGGTTCGGGTCAGTTCGGTGACGGTGAGGGCCGCACCGGTGAGCTCGGCGCTCACGGTCCCGCGGACGAACACCAGAGCGCGATGGCACACGTGGGCGACCTCTTCGAAATCGGTGGAGATGAGCAGGGCCGCCAGGCCGGAGGCCAGTGCGTCGTCGAGCAGCCGGTGAATCGTGGCCTTGGCGCCGACGTCCACGCTGGCGGTCGGCTCCTCGAGGACGAGCAGGCGCAGGTTCCCCCGGAGCCACCGGCCGACCATGACCTTCTGCTGGTTGCCGCCGGACAGGGTGGCGATGGGGACTTCGCTGTCGCGCGGGTGGACCGAGAACCGGTCGATCAGGGCGGCGGCCTCGGCGCGTTCGCGCCGGGGGCTGAGCCGGTGCAGAGGAAGGACGCCGGCTGCCCGGGGATTCGCCAGGAGATTCTCCCGTACGGTCAGTTGGGCGGCGCACCCCTCCTCCTGACGGTTGCCCGCGACGAAGCCGACGCCGCGGTCGAGAGCAGCGGAGACCGAACGCGGCCGGTACGGGCGGCCGTCGAGCAGCGCCCGTCCGCCGAGGATCGGCCGGGCGCCGGCGAGGGCGCGGCCCAGGTCCATGTGGCCGGCACCGGTGAGACCGACCATGCCGAGGATTTCGCCGGGCCGCAGGTCCAGGCTGACCTGTCGGGCGTGTGCGGTCGACAGGCCGTCCAGCCTCAGGAGGGGCGGGCCGGCGGCGGGGGCGGTCGTGGTCCGGTGGGGGACCGGTTCGCGGCCCACGATGGCGCGTACCAGACGGGCGGGGCTGTGACCGGCGAGTGGGCCTCGGTCGACCAGACGCCCGTCGCGCAGGACGGCGAAGGTGTCGGCGACCTTGTACACCTCGTCGAGCCGGTGGCTGACGTAGAGGATTCCGTGTCCTCGGTCGCGCAGGGAGTGCAGTACGCCGAAAAGCCGGGCGCAGTCGGCTGCCGGAAGGGTGGCGGTCGGCTCGTCGAGCACGATGAGCTCGGCCCGGGTCGCCAGGGCGCGGGCGATGGCGACCAGGGAGCGCTCGGCGGGGGCGAGGTCGGCGATCCGGGTGTCCGCGTCCAGGTGCCCGGCGACGATCCGCAGGGCGTCGTCGCAGCGCTCCCGGGCCTGCCGCCAGGAGATCAGTCCGCGGCGGCGCGGGTAGCCGGTGCCCAGGGCGATGTTCTCGGCCACCGTCATCCATGCGACGAGACCGAGGTCCTGGTGGATGAAGGACATGGTCCGCGTGGCCGCATGGGACCCGAGCGGGTGCCCGGCCACCGTCACCTCGCCCTCGTCGGCGGGGTACACCCCGGCGAGCACCTTGATGAGGGTGGACTTTCCCGCGCCGTTCGGGCCGAGCAGGGCGAGGATGCCGCCCCGGTGGATGTCGAGGTCGACGGCGGCCAGTGCGGGAGTGCCGCCGAACCGTTTGCTGAGCCCGCGGATGCGGACGAGAGGTGCTCCACCGAAGGGCGAGGGCGGGCTGGTCGAGGTGTCGGGAGCGTCATGCACAGACTTCTCCGGGGGTCGGCCTCCGAGATCTTCCCGACTGCATGGGCGATTCTATGCCGATCTGGGAGCATATGCCCGGCATTTACTTCTCGCGAATGCGCCGGTCCTGTCGAATCCGCTGTTCACCCCGAAAGTGCCGGTCACCGGTCACGCCGCGGCCAGGGCGCACTCGGCCCAGATCACCTTGCCGTCGGGGGTGTACCGGGTGCCCCAGGCCTGGGCGAGCTGTGCGACGAGGAACAGACCACGGCCGCCCTCGTCGGTGGTGGCCGCATGGCGCATGCGCGGGGCGGTGCTGCTGGCGTCGTACACCTCGCAGATCAGGGTGCTGTCGTGGATGAGGCGTACCCGTATGGGCCCGGTGCCGTACCGGACGGCGTTCGTGACCAGCTCGCTGAGCAGCAGTTCTGTGGCGAACGCGGACTCGTCCAGCCCCCACCGGCTCAACTGGCCGACGGCTGCGGCGCGGATGTCGCCGACCCGGGCCGGGTCGGCGGGCAGCTCCCAGCCGGCGATCCGGTCGGGGGACACGGCGTGGGTGCGGGCGACGAGGAGCGCGATGTCGTCACCGGGGTGCTCGGGCGCCACCGCGTCGAGGACCGCCTGGCAGGTTTGCTCGGGGGCGCGGTCCGCATGGGCCAGTGCGCAGGTCAGCTGGGCGAGGGCCACGTCGACGTCGCGATGGCGGTCCTCGATGAGCCCGTCGGTGTAGAGGACCAGCTGGCTGTGTTCGGGGACCCGTATCTCGACCGATTCGAAGGGCAGACCGCCGAGGCCGAGCGGGGGGCCGGAGGGCAGGTCCAGGAGCCTCACGGTGCCGTCGGGGCTGACCAGCGCGGGCGGCGGGTGCCCGGCGCGCGCCAGGGTGCACTCCTGGGTCGTGGGGTCGTAGACGGCGTAGAGGCAGGTGGCGCCGACGATGCCGGCGGTGCCGGGGGCGGGATGGTCCCCGCCCTCCTCCCGGTCGAGGCGCACCATGAGGTTGTCCAGGTGGGTGAGGAGCTCGTCGGGGGCGAGTTCCAGCTCGGCGAAGTTGCGGGCGGCGGTGCGCAGCCGGCCCATGGTGGCGGCGGCGTGCAGGCCGTGGCCGACGACGTCGCCGACGAGGAGGGCGACACGCATGCCGGAGAGCGGGATGACGTCGAACCAGTCGCCGCCCACCCCGGACTCGGCGGGCAGATAGCGGTGGGCGACCTCGACGGCGCTCTGCTCGGGAAGGCCGCGTGGGAGCAGGCTGCGTTGCAGGGCCAGAGCCAGGCTGTGTTCGCGGGTGTAGCGGCGGGCGTTGTCGATGCAGAGGGCGGCGCGGGCGGCGAGTTCCCGGGCCAGCGCGCGGTCGTCGTCCCCGTAGGGCGCCGGATCCTGGGAGCGGTAGAAGCTCGCGATCCCCAGGACGACGCCGCGGGCCATCAGGGGAACGGTGATGAGGGAGTGGATGTTGTGGGCGAGCAGCAGTTCGGCGTGCTCGGGGTCCTGGGCGATCCAGCCGAAGGCGGCCCTCAGGTCGGGTTCCAGGACCGGCTGTCCGGTGGTCAGACAGCGCATGTGGGGGGTGGTCGGGCTCAGGACGATCCGTTCGCCGACCGGGTAGAAGGGGCAGTCCTCCCGGATGCCGTGGACCACCGTTCGGTGCATTTCGTCGGTCGGGTGGGCGGACTCCTCGCCGCGCAGTACGGGCTCGGGCATGTCGATGGTGACGAAGTCGGCCAGGCGCGGGACCGCTGTCTCGGCGAGTTCCCAGGCGGTGCGGCTCACGTCCAGCGTGGTGCCGATGCGGTTGCCGGCCTCGGCCAGCAGTTCCAGGCGGCGGCGTGCGGCGACGGCGTACTTGCCCACCTCCGGCTCACCCACCAGCACCAGGCCCCGGACCATGGCGTCCGCGCGTTCGCCGGCGGGGTCGTCGGGGCCGTCGGGCTCGGGCGGGGCGGGGACGCGGGCCACCGTCGCGGCCGGACCGGGCGCGGCGCGGGGACGGCCCCCCGACGGCGGGACGGCGTGGGCGGGCGCGGGGGCGTGGTGCTCCGACTCCTCGGGCAGAAGCGCCTCGATGACGATGCCCTCGACCCCGGAGAGGCTCGTCACGGGACGACTCACGAGGGTGACCGACCGGCCGCGGGACAGGGACACCTCGGCGGCGGCCCGGTGCGCCGAGGACATCAGCTCGGTGGCCTTCTCCTTGAGCGTCGTCTGATCGCTCTGCTCCAGCTCGCTCTGCAGCAGTTCGTCCATGCCGATCGGGTGCCCGTCGTCGGCGTACGCGCTGCTCCGGGCACGCCTCGCGGCGTCGAGGTAGGCCTGCAGCAGACCGCGCTCGCGCGCCGAACTCTGCTCCATCAGCCGCCGTTCGATGGCCTCGGCCGCCTTGCGGACCACGGGGATCAGCGCCGGGTTGGCATCGGTGTACGGGTAGCCGAGACACAGGACGCCCTCGATGTGCCCGCTGATCTGGTCACGAACGGGGATCGCCGTACAGGCACTTGACTGGGACCGCTCGGCGAAGTGCTCGGCGCCGTAGACCTGGCAGAGCCGCCGTTCGGCGAGGGTGAGGCCGATGCCGTTCGTCCCGGCGACCTGCTCGGCGAACACGAACCCCGGAAGGGTCTGGATCGCGGGCAGACGGCCGGCCATGGACTTCTCGCCGAACCGGCGTGCAAGAACCGCGCCGTGTCCGTCGGCGAGGCAGATGTTCATCTGGCTGCCCGAGAAGATGGACTGGAGCCGGTCGAGCACGGGCACGGCAGCCCGGACGAGCCGGCCGTCCCGGTCGATGTCGTGATTGAAGGGCAGCTCGGACTGATCCGGCGACAGCCCCAGCAGGCGGCTGCGCTGCCACGAGCTCAGGATCGGACTTCTCACGCCGCCCTCGACCGACTCGCCGTGCAGGAATCGGTCACGGGAACGCACGGGGCCGATGCGGTCTCCGACGACCCCCATCTGCACCACTTCCTCACCAGGGCACCCTTGAGCGACAGGTTTGAGTATATTCCTCACGTTTTATCCGTGAGCGTGGAGCAGATCGACCGGCGGGCCGGCCCGCGGTCACAGGAGCGCGACGGGGTTGACGGGCGAGCCCGTCCCGCCGGGGACGTTCAGCGGTGTCACGACGAGCATGAACGCGTAACGCCCCGCCTCGGCGCAGGCCGCGGAGAGCGGTTCCAGGTCGAGGTTGTCCAGCAGCGGCACCCCCATCGCCGTGATGGCGAGGGTGTGGACGGGGGAGTGCAGGCCCTCGACCGGCGACGGCCGTACGTCGCTGTCCCCGTCGCCGCCGAGCAGGGCGATGGCCCGCTCCGCCAGCAGCGGTACGGCGTCCACGTGCCAGCCCGCGCTCGCCGTACCCGGGTCCCAGGGGCCGGTCTCCCGGCGCCGGCGGAAGTGGCCGGAGCGCAGCAGCACCGCATCGCCGTCCCCGATCCCCACCCCGAGCGCCCGCTCCGCGTCGAGGACGTCCTGCGCGTGCACCGCGCGCCCGGGCTCCAGCCAGTCGACCCCGAGGACGACGGGCAGGTCCAGGAGTACGCCCCGGGTGACCAGCGGGCCCAGTTCCGCCACCGCGCCGAACCGGGCGCCCGTGGCCCCGACGACCTCGCGCGCCGCGCGGTCGTCGTAGAGTCGCCCTCGGTAGGCGATGTGCGACAGTGCGTCGAGGTGGCTCACGCCCTTGCCGTGGTAGTCCACACCGAGGAAGTCCTTGTAGACGGAGGGTTCCGCCGCCTCCACGTCACCCAGGTCGGACATGTAGTGCAACGCGGGCTTCGCGTTGTCCGGCCCCGGCCGGGTGTCCCAGGGCCGCCCCATCGGGATGACCGTGCCGGACCGGACCAGGGCGGCGGCCCGCTGCACGTGGCCCGCCGTCACCCGGTTCCACGCCCCGCGGTCGGCCGCGGCCCACCGGCCCCATGTACGGACCGCCTCGAAGAGCGCGTCGAACTCCTGGCGCGAAACGGCGGGCCCGTTGCCGGACACGGCGGGAGGGGGGTCGGGGGGCGGGGGGCCGGGGCCACCGGCGGGATTGCTGCTCATGAGCGCTCGGCACTCCAAGATCGGTCGGTGTAGAGCAGGTCACCGCCCCGCGCGAGAAAGCCGGGTCATGTCCACTGGCCCATCGTGTACACAGCCCGCGGCTGCCGCATCCGGGCGGTTGCCGACGCGCGTCGGAGTGGCACGCCGTAGGGGATCATGCCCCTGCGCGTGTCGCTCGCGCAGACGCCTCGGCAACGCGCGGACGCCTCGGCAGTGGGATTCACCCCGGGCCATCCCGCCGGGTGGGAGACGTCGCCGAGGGGGCCGCACGGCCCTCTCGTACCGCGCCCGTGAGCGGGTGGTCACCGAGACCACCGCCCGGGTGCGGGAGCCCGCGGAGTGTGTCGGGGCGGCGTCCGGATGTTCAGCGGCGCCCCCACCCGAGCGTTTCGGTCGGGGGCACGCCCGCTTCCCGGAATGCCGGACGTCCGCCGCTGCCCCATCCTTCTCATGAAGGCAACCGCAGCTGACAGGTGCCGATCCCGGAAGGAGCCGTCACCGTGTCCGGACCGCGTGCCTGGCAGCGTCGCTTCACCATGCCGGGCTGGATGCGCAAGTACACCCCGTTCCTGGGCCGGATCCTCGAACAGCTCGCAGGCGTCCGCCTGCTCGACTGCGCCACCCGGCTGGCGGCACAGGCCTTCCTCGGTGCCATCCCCGCCATCTTCGTCATCGGGGCACTCGCCCCCGACTGGATGCACCAGCAGCTGATCTCCACGATCAGCACGACCCTGGGCCTGACGGGTCCCGCGCTGGACCAGGTGCGCGCGGTGTACGCCGCCGGCGACAGCACAGCCGTCGCGAGCACCGGAGCCGTGGGCATCGTGGTCACGGTGCTGTCCGCAACCGCCTGCAGCCGCGCTCTGCAAACCACCTGCGAGCGCTCCTGGCACCTGCCGAAGGCCGCAGCCCGGCTCGCCGCCTGGCGCTGGCTCGCCTGGCTCGCCGTCTGGATCACCGCCCTGCTGTTCCAGGGGCCCGTCCAGGAGGCGTTCGGCGCCGGCCGGGTTCTCGGCACGCTCGTCACACTGGTCAGCGGCACGCTGCTCTGGTGGTGGACCCAGCACCTGCTGCTCGGCGCCAGGGTGGCGTGGCTGCCCCTGCTGCCCGGAGCGATCCTCGTCGCGGTCGGGGAGACGGCGATCACCTGGGCCTCCAGGTTCTACATGCCCCACGCCGTGAACCGCAGCCTGGAGCAGTTCGGCGGCCTCGGCCTGGTCTTCGCCGTGCTTTCGTGGCTGATCGTGTTCTGCGTCGTCGTCACGCTGGGCATCGCCGCGGGATACGTACTGGCCCACGAGTCACTGCTGGCCCGCAGGCTGGGCACGCCCCCCGACGCGCCGGTGCAGACGTCGGCCGCCACGCGATGAGCCGTTGCGCCCTTCCCGCGCCATCCACTCCGCTCCACCGGCCGGTCACCCGGACTGCCGTCGTTCCGTGCGCGGAAGCCTGCCCTCGCAGGGGCCCCCGCGTGACATCACCCGGACCGGGTGACACGACTGGTGATCACCCCCGATCGCGGCTTGAGTGGAGCGCGTGGACCGATCGCCGTCCGTACCCGCACCCCCGTGTGAACCGCGGTGACCTCCAAAGAGGACCGCGCGGTGAGCGACGTTCCCGTCCGCCCGGGGCACAGGAGCCTGACACCGAGCGGTGATCCGATGCTCACCGCCAGATTCGCCGTTCCGGCCGTGCCGAAGCTCCTCGTCCACCGGCCCGAGCTGCTGAAACGCCTCACAGCGGGAGTCCAGGGACCGCTCACCCTCATCAACGGTCCGGCCGGTTCCGGCAAAACGGTGCTCACCGCACACT
The DNA here is from genome assembly GCF_053610945.1 of Streptomyces sp. NPDC054849. NCBI lineage: Bacteria > Bacillati > Actinomycetota > Actinomycetes > Kitasatosporales > Streptomycetaceae > Streptomyces > Streptomyces sp. NPDC054849. The sequence continues at coordinate 5,472 of NZ_JBSGZI010000024.1, read as the reverse complement.
GGGTGGCCGACGGGCTCGCCCCGCGGCCCCCCGTATGGCTGACCGTCGAGCCCGACGACGCCCCCGGCGCCTTCTGGGCGTACGTCCTGGAAGCTCTTCACCGGGGCGGGGTGGCGCTGCCGGCCGGCGTCGGCAGGCCGACCCGCGCCGAAGGGGTGACCCGGTCGTTCCTGGTGCGGCTGGCGGAGGCGCTGGCCGGGTGCCCGCAGCCCGTGGTGCTCGTGCTCGACCAGTTCGACACGGCGCAGCCGCCCGCGATGACCGAGGGACTGGACTTCGTACTCCGGCACGCCGCCGGAGGCCTGCGCATCGTGCTCACCAGCCGAACCGACTCGCTGCTGCCCCTGCACCGCTACCGGGCGGCCGGCGAGATCGCGGAGATCCGGCACGCGGACCTCAGGTTCACCGACGAGGACGCCGAGGCGCTGCTGGACGAGCACCGGCTGGACATCTCGCCCGCCGGGATCCGACTGCTGATGGAGCGGACCGAGGGGTGGGCGGCCGGGGTGCGCCTGTGCGCCCTGGCGATGCAGAGCAGCGCCGACCCGGAGGACTTCCTGCGTCAGTTCGCGGCCGACCGCACCACGATCGCCGACTACCTGCTCCGGGAGGTGCTCGACGCGCAGCCGCCTGCCACGCAGGACCTGCTGCTGCGGGTCTGCGTCACGGACCGCGTCCACCCGGACCTCGCGGACGAGCTGACCGGCCGGGACGACGCCACCCGGACGCTCGCCGGGCTGGCCCGCGACAACGCGTTCCTGGAGCAGATCGACGCATCGGCCTGGTACCGGCTGCACCCCCTCTTCGCAGAAGTCCTGCGCGCACACCTCCGGCAGCGTCATCCGGGCCTCGAACCCCTGCTGCACGGGCGGGCGGCGCGCTGGCTCGCCCGCACGGGGCGGATCACGGAGGCGGTACTCCAGGCGGCGGCCGCCGGTGACTGGCAGTTCGCGTCGGCGCAGCTGGCCGACAACCTGGCGATCGGCCGGCTCTTCACCGGATTGGAGGCGGAGCAGCTGGGTCGCGCGTTCGCCGGGATGCCGGCCGATCCGACGGGGGCGGCGCCCGCCCTGGTCGCCGCGGCCTGCAGGCTGGCCGCACAGGACGTCCCCGGGTGCGAGGCCGCGCTGCGGCGGGCGGACTCGTACCTGACTGCCGACTCCGCTCCGGCGGTGAGGCTCGGCCGCGCCTTCGTCGGCGTGCTCGCAGGACGGCTCGCCGCGGACCCGGCGGCCACCGAACGGGCGGCGGCCGACGCCGACCGGCTGTTCCGCGAGCTGCCGCCGCCCCTGCTCGCCGGTCACCCCGAGCTGCGCGCCCTGGTGCTGGCGGGTCTCGGCGCGGTCGAGCTCGGCGCCGGTCGCCTCGACCACGCCGAGAGGGCCCTCACGGCCGCCGTCGAGGCGTGCGGGGAGCCGGGTACGGAGTACCCCCTCTGTGACGCGCTCGGTTCCCTGGCCCTGGTCGCGCTCAGGCGAGGCCGGTTGCGGCAGGCGGCCGAGCACGCACGCGCCTCCCTCGCCGTCGCCGAGCAGTCCGCACTTCCGCCCGAGCGCCTCTCCGGGGCCGACCACCTCGTCCTGGCGGGCGTCGCCGTCGAGCAGGACGACCTGCCGGCCGCCCGCCGCCACCTCGACCTGGCGCTGGCGGCCACGGCGTCGGGCCCCCGCCCGGAGCTCGCGGCCGTGGTCGGGGCCGCCGTCATCGGCGCCCGGCTCGCGGCGTCCGAAGGCGACGGGGAGGCCGCGCTCGCACTCCTCCGCGCGGCCGGGACGGCCGGGGCCCCGGCAGGGCTGCCCCGCTGGGCGGTGGACGAGCTGGCCGTGGCCGAGTCGGCCGCACATCTGGCCCGCGGCGACGCCACCACGGCCCTGCAGGTCCTGGACGCGCTGGCCGGTGTGGACGGTGTGGACGGTGTGGACGAGGGGGACGAGGGGGACGGCGTCCGGCCGGAGCACGCGGTGGCCCGGGCCCGCGCCCTGCTGGCGGCCGGCCGCCCCGACCGTGCGTCACAGGCGCTGGCGAGCCTGTCGGGAGACGACAACACCGCGACGCCGGTACGGGCGCGGGCGTGCCTGCTCCGGGCGGAGATCGCGGCGGCGGACGGCGACACCGAGGAGGCCCGCCGGAGGCTGGGGGAGGCGCTGGGGTTCGCCCGGCCGGAGGAACTGCGCCGGATGTTCGTCGAGAGCGGCCCCTGGGTGCGCCGGATCCTGCGCGGGGACCCGCATCTGGCCCAGTTGCACGGGTGGCTGCCGTCCCGCACCCCGGGGCACCCCCGAACTCCGCAGGCCGGCAGGCAGCCGTCGGTGGCGGGGCCGCCAGTGGTGGGGCAGCAGGTGGTGCCGGTGGTGGGGCCGGTGGTGGGGCCACCGGTGGTGGAGCCGCTGAGCCGGCGGGAGACCGAGGTGCTGCGCAAGGCCGCACAGCTGCTGTCCACCGAGGAGATCGCGGCCGAGCTGTACGTGTCGGCCAATACGGTCAAGACCCATCTGAAGAGCATCTATCGCAAGCTCTGCGTCACCCGGCGCAGCGAGGCAGTGCACCGGGCGCAGGACCTCGGAATGCTGTGACCCGCGCGCTCCGGCACCCCGGCGCCCGGCGCGGTGGCGTACGCACGAGCGTCTCGCCCGTACCGGGCGATGCCGAGCCGCCCGGCGGGGCCAGACCATGGCAGGGGAAGGCCGGTGGCAGACCGGGCCTGAGCCTCGGCACCGGACGCCTTCGCCCCGAGGGAAGTGACTGCTCTCATGCGCTACGAATTCCGCATTTCGGGCCTCGTGCCGGACACACTCGCCGCGAACTTCCCCGAGCTCGACCGTGTACCCGTCCGGGAGCAGACGCTCTTCCTCGGCACGGTGGCGGACGAAGCCCACCTGTACGGGCTCCTCACGCGTTTCCAGTCTGTGGGCCTGCGCGTGCTCGAGATGCGCCAGGTCCCCGCCTGAGGCCTCGGGCGCCGCGTGCCGGGACCTCCGAGCCGATCGGCGCACACCAAGACCACCCGCTGCGGGTGATCACGAGAGCCCGTCCGCCGGACGACACTGCGGTGAGGTCCGGCGCCGTACCGCCAATTGCGCGCTGCACCGCCAACTGTGAGGTGAAATTCCATGGGCCAGACGACACCGACCGGGGGAAACTGGAACACCGGCCCTGCGCCGGGTACTACGCCGCTGTTCCCGGGCGGCGGGAGCGACGGCGCGGGAAGCGGGGGCACGGTGTTCGCCGCGGTCCTCCTCCTCGTGACCGGGTGCCTTGCCATCTTCCAGGGCATCGCGGCCATCGCCAACGATGACGTCTATGCGCGCATCGGCGACTACGTCTTCGAGTTCGACCTGACGGCATGGGGCTGGATCCATCTCATCTTCGGTGTCATCGTCGTCCTCACCGGAGTGGGCCTGTTCGCCGGCTCGAACGCGGCCAGGGGCGCGGGCATCGCACTCGCCAGCCTGAGCGTGATCATCAACTTCCTCTGGCTGCCGTACCAGCCGTGGTGGTCCCTCGTCATCATCGCGATCGACGTGTTCATCATCTGGGCCCTGTGCAAGAGCTGGACGCACACCCCCGAGCCCGGTTGACCCCCAGGTCACCGGACCAGGCCGGACAGGCCTGTGCCCCCTGTGGCCTTACTGCACGCGGCACCCGCTCCGCCCACGGATCGGGTGCCGCCGTGTGCCTCGCGGCCTCATCTGACTCGGGGCGCGGTGCCACGCGACCCGCCGCGACGCCCGTCGTGGCGGGTTCGGCGGTCAGGACCAGCCCATCTCGGTGTAGAGGCGTCCGGCGCGGATGCCCTCGACGGCGGCCCGGGCGTACGGGACCATCGGCTCCGGCAGTGCGTCGGACGGCCACCAGTTCCAGCCGACGCACTTGTCCGGCTCGCGGACCTGTTCCGTTCCCTCCCATCGGTGCGCGCGGAAGACGAGCTGCAGGCGCGGCCGGGCCCCCGGGGGGTCGACCACGTGCACGGCGTGCGCGAACTCCACGTCCTGGGCCCGGATGCGCAGGCCGGCCTCCTCCCACGCTTCGCGGATCAGACAGGTGACCGCGGACTCCCGTTCGCAGTGGCCGGCGAGGAAGTGGTGGTGCGAGGCCCCGAAGGGCGAGTCGGGGTGCCGGAGCCCGAGCAGGACCCGGCCCTGGTGTTCCAGGTAGAGATGGACCCCGATGACGTGCGGGCAGGCCCGGGCACCCGGCTTCTCGGCGGGAGCCGTCGCCGACGTACGGGGGCCCGGCAGCTGTGCCTGGTGCTGGTCGATGACCTGCTGCGTCCACGGGCACATGGTCAGGTACGCGGTCCTCCGCGCGTCGAACCAGCGGAGCATGATCCCCTCCGTGAGCGGAAGGCCATCGGCGTCGCCGTCCCACGCGCCGAGATAGACCTGGATCCGGCCCGGGGTGCCGCCGGGCCCGTGACAGTCGACGACCGTGAACGGTTCCAGAGGGACGGTCAGGCCGGTCTCCTCCAGCAGTTCCCGCGCGACCGCCTCCCGAGCGGTCTCGTCCCCTTCGCGGTTGCCGCCCGGAATGCTCCACGTTCCCGGATCGCAGATGTCCGGCTTGTTCGCGTCGCGCAGGTGCAGCAGGTACTGGCCGCGCGAGTTGACCAGCAGGGCGGCGGTACCGCGCGGTTCGGCAGAGGGGATGGACATGGGCGGGCTCCTGCTCGTCGTCGAGGCCGCAGCGCGGACCCGGTCGCCGCACACGGCGGGCGCAGGCGGGCGCGTCGACACGCTGATGCTCCGAGAACGGCCCTGAACGGGGGACGTCACGGGCGACACCGTGGCGAAGGGTGAACACATGTTCCCGTGCATGCCGCTGGGCAGGCGGGCCATGGGATGGTGGTCGCGAAACTCGCTCGAACTGGGGAGAGTCACTCGAACGGGGTATTGCCCGAGGTTGACATCAGGTGTGACGGGAGCGCTTGACTGCGGGAACGAGCAGGTTCACGCCGGCAGGTTGACCGCGACAGGCCGGCGTGCCGCCACCTCGACGGCCGGGACCGCCGCCGGCCCGGCGCGCAGCGCGACCGCTGCGCCGGGGGGAGATGCCTCCGATCGGCGGGGGTGCTGACACCCCTTCGAGGGAACCGGACGCCCTGAATCAGGGCTGGCGGCCGTCAGCTGCCGAAGAAGAGGGGGACGTGCCCCCCTCGGGGCCGTGCGGTGCTCCGGCACCGCTGTGCAGTGACAAGGAGATGCCACGTGTCGCGTGTGTTGAAGAGTGCGGGTCTTGCCCTGGTGATGGGCCTGGCAGTCATCGGCGGTGCCTCCTCGGCGTCGGCGGACGCCATCGCGGAAGGCTTCGCGGCCGGCTCGCCCGGAGTCCTCTCGGGCAACGTCGTCCAGATCCCGATCCACGTTCCGATCAACGTGTGCGGAAACACCGTCAACGTGATCGGTCTGCTCAACCCGACCGCCGGCAACGTCTGCGTCAACGCCTGAGTGTCGTGAACCCCGGCTCGTCCCGGTC
>NZ_JBSGZI010000023.1:0-92317 GCF_053610945.1 Streptomyces sp. NPDC054849 | reverse complement strand
GCCCTATGCGCCGCCGGCGCGGCTCTCGTCTCCCTCATCGTGGCCGCCCGCGCGGGCGCCTTCACCCAGCTATGGGACTTCCTCGACTACGGGGCGGGCGTGATCTCGCTCGTTTCGCTCACCTCCACCGTTCTGTGGGGGCTGGTGGCCACCGACCGGGTGCTTCTCGAGTCCGGTCACCGCCTGCTGGCCCAGGGAGCGCACCGGGGCCTCGCCGTGTCGGGCCTGGGCTTCCTGGCCCTCCACATCTGGGTCAAAATCGCAGAGCAGCGGACGACCGCGGGGTCGGCCATGGTGCCGTTCACCGACCTCGAGCAGCCCGTCCTGATCGGGCTCGGCACACTGGCCGGATACCTCTTCCTGGCGGTGGCCGTCTCCGGCGCGGTACGCAGCGCGTTCGCCACCAAGGGCCGCTCGCTGTGGTGGCGGGCCCTCCACCTCGGCGCCTACCCGGCCTGGGGCGCATCACTGGTGCACGGGCTCAAGGCGGGCCGGCCCGCCGACACCTGGGTCACGGCGGCCTACGCGCTCTGCCTGGTCGGTGTCGCCGGTCTCCTCGCACTGCGCCTCAGGTCCCGTATGCGCGACGCGCCTTCACGCCCGGCCGCTCCCCAGGCCGCGCCCCAGACACCCGTCACGGTCGCCCTCCCCCGGCAGAGGCGGGGCACGCGTACGGCCGCGTCCGCCCGCCCCGCACCGCCGCCCCGGCCCGACTACCCGCCGCGTGCCGCCGTGTACGCGCCGAGCCCGGCCGGCAGCGGGCGGGACGGCGAACAGTTCGCCACCCCTGAGCGGTGGATGTGAGCGGCTACCCGCGCCCCAGCCTCGGCTGTGTGGGCGCCCCCCGGCTGCTGGCCGGGCTGGACCAGGCCCCGCGGCTGGACCGCGTGGGCCATCTGACCACCCACGGCTCGCTGCCCCCGTACCGCCCGGACGAACTCGTCGACCTCGCCGACAACATCGACCTGCGGGGGCGCGGCGGGGCCGGCTTCCCCTTCTCCCGGAAACTGCGCGCCGTCATGCGGTCGGCCCGGGCACGCGACGGGATGACCGCCGTCGTCGTCAACGGCAGTGAGGGCGAGCCGAGTTGCCTCAAGGACAAGGCGCTGCTGCTGCACGCCCCGCACCTGGTGATCGACGGAGCCGTCCTGGCCGCCGCGGCGCTCTCCGCCGAGGAGGTCGTGGTGGCCGTCACCCGGCCGGACGTGGAGCAGTCGGTGCGCGAGGCCATAGCGGAACGCGGCCCGGCCGGCGGCCGGGTGCGGGTGGCCCGGCTTCCCGAGCGCTTCGTCACCGGCGAGGGCACCGCCATGATCAGCGGCCTCAACGGCGGTGCGACGGTGCCGTCCGGGCAGAAGGTGCGCACCAGCGAGAGAGGCCTGGGCGGCGTGCCCACCCTGCTCTCGAACACCGAGACGTTCGCCCAACTCGCCGTCGCCGCACGGCTCGGCGCGCTGGACTACCGTCAGGCCGGCCTGCCTGCCGAGCCGGGCACCGTGCTGCTGACCGTCGCCGGCTCCACGGTCGTCGAGACGCCGACGGGGGCCGCGCTGTCGTACATCCTGGAACTGTGCGGCACTGATCCCGGCCAGGGCGTCCTGGTCGGCGGCTACCACGGCAAGTGGCTGGATCCGGGGTCCGCCCGCGCCGCGGAGGTGTCCCGGCAGTCCCTCGACTCGCTCGGCGCGCGGCTGGGGGCGGGGGCGGTCCTGCCCCTGCCCGAGGACACCTGCCCGGCCGGCGAGGTGGCACGGGTGACCCGCTGGATGGCGAAGGAGTCGGCCGGCCAGTGCGGCCCCTGCGTACGGGGGCTGCCCGCACTGGCCGACGTACTGGAGGACGCCATCAGGGGAGGGGGCAGAAACGCCCTCGAGACGCTGGAAGCGAGGATGAAGGTGGTCCTGGGCCGGGGCGCCTGCAGCCACCCCGACGGCACCTCCCGCTTCGTGGCCTCGGCGCTCGCCGTGTTCCCCGACGAGTTCCGGGACCACGCGCTCGGCAGCGGGTGCGGCCGACGGGTGCTGGGGGCGCTGCCGCTGCCCGAGGACGAGAACCCGGAGCGGCTGGTGGTGGACTGGACCCTCTGCAAGGGGCACGGGCTGTGCGTGGACATCCTTCCCGACGTCGTACGGCTCGACGCGGACGGCTACCCGTCCCAGGCCTCCATGCCGGTGCCGGGACAACTGCGGCAGAAGGCGCTGCGCGCGGTGCGGCGCTGCCCGGCCCTCGCACTCCGCATCCAGGACTGAACCATTGCGCCGGGTTCATTCTTGGCGCGATCTGACAAATTCCCAGGGATATTCCCTTCCGTCGCCCCGGGCCCCGTATCAATTACCTGGGACACGAAAACGCGGGACCGAACCTGAAGGAGAGACCGTGAAGAGAATGCGTCGTGAGATATTCGCCGGGTCGGCGGTCGCGGTACTTCTGATGACCGCCGGATGCGGCACCGCCGATAATTCGGCGGGAAAGGGGAGCTCGGTCCAGCCGGTGGGCGACAGCAAACAGGTCGGCTCCGCCTACGACGGCGCGTACGGAAGCGGAAGCGGGTCCGGCGCCGTCCCGGCGGGCGAGGCAGGCAAGAACGGTCCGGCCGGGGAGCTGAAGGTTCAGGAGACCCCGGAGTTGGGCGCGACGGTCACCGACAGCCAGGGCTTCACGCTCTACCGGTTCGACAAGGACACGCCCAAGCCCCCCAAGTCCAACTGCGAGGGGGACTGCGCCACGGCGTGGCCCGTCGTGGCCGCGGACGACGTCTCGGCAGGTCAGGGCATCGACACAGCCCTCCTCGGCTCCGTCGAACGGGCCGACGGCACACGGCAGTTGACGCTCGCGGGATGGCCCGTGTACCGGTACGCGAAGGACACCAAGCCGGGCGACACGCTCGGTGAGGGCGTCGGCGGTACCTGGCACGTCCTGGGCCCCGACGGGAAGCCGGCCGCCCCCGGCGGAAAGCCGGCCGCCGACCCCGGCACGAGCGGGGCGGAGGGAGCGGACAAGGCCGGACAGGGCGCGGCACTCACCGTCGACCAGAACGCCGACCTCGGCCCCATCATCACGGATGCGGAGGGCCGGACGCTCTACCGGTTCGACAAGGACAGTGCCTGGCCGATGAAGGTCACCTGTGTCGGCGCCTGCGCGGAGACGTGGAAGCCCGCCGCACCCGTCGACAAGGAAAAGGTGAACGGAATCGCTGCCGAATTGGTGGGCAAGGTGAAGCGGCCCGATGGAACGGAACAATTGACGATCGACTGCTGGCCGGTTTATACGTTCACCGGTGACAAGGAAGCCGGGGACATCAGCGGGCACAACAAGCAGGGCCTCTGGTTCGCCGTCACCGACAAGGGCAAGAAGGCGAAGGCGGCCGGCTAGGACGACACCGGAAAGCCGGCCCCCGAACCCCTACCCCTACCTCCTCTTACTCCTCCCCGTCCGTCCTCTCCCCACCCCTCACCCCGTTTCCATCCCCTCCCCGATGCGCGTGGTGCCCGGGCCCTCCCCTCCCGGGCACCACGACCCCGCCCCGATCAGCCAGTGAGGTCGCCATGCCGTTCACCGACCGCCGCACCCGGCGGATCCGTCCGTCGCTCGCGGCCGTCGCCGCGGTGTCCATCGCCGCGCTGCTGTGCGGAGGCTGCGCCGGAAAGACCGAGGAGTCCGGTGAGGCCGGGAAGACCGAGAAGGCCGGGAAGGCCGCAGAGGCGGCGGCGCCCCCCTCCTCCTCGATCGAGGAGATCGCGAAGGCTCTCGGCTGCACCCCCGAAGTGAGCGTGGAAGCCGAGGAGTTGCGGCAGGGCGGATGCGAGACGGGGCAGGGCCCGTACCGCATGGCCACCTTCGCCGCCGACGAGGGACTGCGCTCCTGGCTGACCGAGGCCCGGATGTACGGCGGCCTCTATCTGGTCGGGGACCGATGGGTCGTCACCGCCCAGACGACGGAGGCCCTGACCACCCTGCGCGAACGGCTCGGCGGCTCCATCGAAACCGGCACCACACACGGCGACCACTCCGCGCAACACTGAACCCGCGGGAACGACCTCTGCCTTGGTGAGAAAGGCCGACTGCGGCGTGTCGGCCAGTTGTCCGTTTCCGGCTCGTTCGTGAGGAGCACACGGCACGGCCCTCCGGGATGATTCGGCCCGGCTCGCCGTGCAACAAGGTGGAGTTGTAAGCGACTTCACCGAAAGGATCGGCTCAGTGGCCCTGAAACGCTTCGCACCGCTGCTCGCCGCCGCCGGACTCATCGCCGGCACCGTGCCCCTGCTGACCGCGACACAGGTCTCCGCCGCCCCCGCAGCGGACTACCTGAAGCAGAAACCCGCCTGGCACCGCTGCAGCTCCGAGCAGCCGGCCGCGTACGAGTGCGCCACCCTCAAGGTCCCGCTCGACTACCGGCGTCCCGACGGGCGCACGCTCGACCTCGCCATATCCCGGCTCAAGAGCGAGAACCCCGCCAAGCGGCACGGCGCCATGCTCTTCAACCCCGGCGGCCCGGGCGGCCCCGGGCTGGACCTGCCCCTGCTGATGGACGAAGCGATGCCCAAGGACGTACGGGACCAGTACGACCTCATCGGCTTCGACCCGCGCGGGGTCGGCGCCAGCAGCCCGATCACCTGCGGGCTGGAGGACACCGAGCAGAACTTCGACCGGCCGTACCGCCCGGAGACCTTCTCCTCCGACGTGACGTGGGCGCGCACCGTCGCCGAGAAGTGCCGCGAGAAGGCCGGTTCGGTGCTGCCGTACATCACCACCCGCAACACGGCGCGTGACATGGATACGATCCGTGCGGTGCTGGGCGAGCGGAAGATCTCGTACGTGGGGTACTCGTACGGGACCTACCTCGGCGCGGTGTACTCGCAGATGTTCCCGGAGCGCACGGACCGCTTCGTGCTCGACAGCGGTGTGGACCCGCAGAAGATCTGGCGCGGCATGATCCAGGTGTGGGCCACGGAAGCCGAGCCCGCCTTCGCGCGGTGGACGCAGTGGGCGGCGGAGCGGTCCGCCGAGTACCAGCTGGGCGACACCCCGAAGGCCGTGTCCGACACGTTCTGGGGGCTGGTGGAACGCGCCGACCGGGAGCCGATCGACTTCGAGGGGCAGAAAGTCGACGGAGACCTGATCCGGTCCGCGCGTGGGGTGTTCTTCTACCCGTCGCAGGCCACCCCGCTGATGGCGGCCCTCAAGGCAGCGGCCGAGGGCAAGCCGCTGCCCGCGGCCGCGAACCCGGCGGAGCTGAAGCGGCTGCTCACCGGCGGCAGGGCCGCCGAGCCCGCCACGGACAACGGCACCGCCGTCTTCTGGGCCGTGGTGTGCGGGGACACCGGCAACTGGCCCCGCTACACGGAGCAGTACGAGCGGGACGCGGCGAAGGACAAGATCAAGTACCCGCTGTACGGCGACTTTGCTTCCAACATCAAGCCGTGTGCCTTCTGGGACCGGCCCGTCGAGTCCGCCACGCCGATGCACAAGAAGGCGAACGTTCTGACGGTGCAGAACGAGTGGGACTCACAGACCCCGCTCTCCAGCGGCCAGGGCCTGCACCGCGCGCTCAAGGGCTCGCGGATGGTGCTGGCGGCCGGCGGTGAGGGCCACGGCGTGTACCTCTTCGACGCCGCCTCCTGCGCCAACGCCCCGGTGAACTCGTACCTCGCCACGGGCCTGCTGCCCGCCGAGGACGTGACCTGCCAGAACCCGCCGGCTGCCGCCGAGCGCCGCGATGCGGTGGCGCCGTCGAAGCCGCTGCCGTTCCCGGGCGGCCCCGGGCGGTTCTGACGCCGGCCTGAGCGCACCTGAGCGCACCTGCGTGAGGGACGCCTCCGCGGCCGCCTTGATACGGCGGCCGAAGTCGGGGGCGTCCTTGCGGGCTGTGCGCTGAACGCGAGGCCGACGAGCAGTCTGCCGAGGCCGTGGCCTTCGAGGGAGTTGAAGATCCGGACCCTGGTGCGGTCGCCGGGGAGGGCTTCGAAGTCGTAGCCGTCGGCCGTGACGAGGTTCCTGCTCTGCTCCGTCCAGCGGATCGGGTACGGCGGGTCGAAGCCGACGATGCGGTCCTGACATGCAGCTCCTCGATGCCACGTCCCGTGATCCACGATCTCAGAGCGGCACCCTACGCGCGCGCCGACGGCCCGGCGGCAGCTTCCGGGGCCGGGCCTGTGCCAGTGCCAGGGCCCGGGCCGGGGCCCGGGCCCGGGGCCGCGCCGACCCGGCTGCCACGCAGCGGGGTCAGCAGCCCAGCGCCGAGGACCAGCAGGCACAGCGCCCCGCCGGCGAGGCTGACCGCAGGGACCCCGTGGCGCGCGGCCATCAGCGTGAGCACAGCCGCGCCCACCGGGCCCGAGGCGTTGTGCACGGTCCAGAAGGCGGACGTGACCCGGCCGAGCAGGTGGTCCGGGGTCACCTCCTGGCGCAGGGTCATGGTGCAGATCCCGCCCAGGGTGATCCCGAACATGAACACGGCGGCCAGGGCGGCGATCACCGGCACGCTGCGGCTGACGCCCGTCACCGCCACCCCGACGGCGATCATCGCGACCGAGGTCAGCCAGCACGTCCCGAAGCCGAGGATCCGGCGCAGCCGGCCGGCGGTCAGGGCCGCGGCGACGGCGCCGGCCCCGCTCACGGCGATCACGTAACCGAGGGTCGCGGCGTTGCAGCCGAGGTCGTGCTGGACCCGGTAGATCAGCAGGTCGGTGGCGCCCATGGTGACGAAGGTCAGCAGGGTGAGCTGGATGGTCAGCGGCCGCAGCAGCGGGTGGCTCCACAGGAAACGGAAGCCGACGACGAACATCTCCCGGAGCACGCCGGACGCCGCCCCGGACGCCTGCGCCGAGACCGCCCCGGAGCCGGAGCCGGATGCCGCTGCGACCCCGGCTCCGGATGCCGCCCCGGCCCGGGCCTTGTCGGTGCCGGTACGGTCACCTGGGGGCCGGGGGGTGAACCTCACCCATCCGAGACTGGCGGCGGAGACCAGGAAGGTCGCCCCGTCCACGGCCAGCGCCCAGTCCGCGCCCACCCCGGCGGTGATGAAGCCGGCGGCCACCGGCCCGAGCAGGGTCCCGAGGGCGAAGGTGCCCATCAGCCGGCCGTTGGCGGCGGTGAGGTCCTGTGTGCGCACCAGATTCGGCACGGCCGTCACGTACGCCACGTCGAACAGCGTCTTCAGTACGGCGACCAGCGCGGTCAGTACGTACAGCAGCCAGATCTGAGGTCCGGCGGCCCACCAGACGAGCGGCACCGCGCCGAGCAGGACCGCCCGCACCAGATCGCAGACGATCATGAGACGGCGGCGGTCCGCCCGGTCCACCACGTATCCGGCGAACACCCCCGTCCCGATGGCGGTGGCCCCGGAGACGACCGTGACCAGGCCCATCTGAACGATGGACCCGGTGGCGTCGAGGACGAGCAGCGGGAGTGCGAGCAGCGAGACGGACCCGCCGAGCACGGACAGCGCCTGGCCGAGCCAGAAGACGTTGAAGTCCTTGTTCCGCCGGAGCGGGGGGCTCGTATGGCGGGTTGCGGATTCCGGTGAGATGTCCCGTCCCCTTCTGCCGTGCGTCCCACGGGTCGGGACGCACACACGGGGACGTTAGGGGAGGGCCTTCCGCCCTGTCACCCGGGTTTCCAGGGGAGGGAGGAGCAGGAGGGGCAGGGGGACAGAGGGGGCGGGTCCCGGCCCGGGGTGGATACGCGGGTCGCCCGCGGATCAGGGCGACTCCTGGAGGTAGGCGGCGATCATGGCGAGGTCGTTGGCGATGGTCAGCACCCCGGCGGGGTCGGCGGTCGGCGTGGAGGCGCCGTTGACGCCCGCGTAGAAGGTGTCGAAGCGGCCACCGCCCTTGTCCAGGTATCCGGCGATCGTGATGGCGCCGACAGCCAGGCGGTCGTTCAGGGCGTCGCCTCCGACGGCCGCGCCGGTCTTGCCGAACACCTTCCCGCGCGCCGGGCAGCTGCGGCAGTTCTCGGCCAGCAGACCGTCGACGCCGAGGATGGGCAGGGCCTCCCGGAAGAGCCGCGCGTCAGGGGTGCGCTGCCAGTACGCCAGCATCTGCACGAGCGCCTGGGGCGTGGCGCGGTCCGCGGGGTTGCCGCCGCGACCGTCCATGAGCTGCGCCTGCCTGCGGTCCACGCCCGCCCGGTCCAGGAAGTCGGCGAGCACGGGGAAGCCGTCCTCGCACTGGTTGCTGCCGGCCTTGACCGCCATCAGGCAGATGCCGAGGTTGGCGCCCAGGTTGTGGCTGACCTTGAGGATCAGCTTGGCGTACTGGGCGAAGGGCGGAGAGGTGTACTCGGCCACCCGCGGCCGTCCCGCGAAGTCGCGCGGCAGCCGGGCCACCGGGTTGGGGCCCGCGGGGTCGGCGCTGACCTGTACTCCTGCCCGCCGGAGCGCCTCGATCAGGGCGGCGCGGCCGAAGGCGGCCGGGTCGGTGATCGGGGAGGTGCGCAGCAGCGGCTCGGCGTCCGCCGCGATCGTTCCGGACAGCCGGATCCGGGTGCCGCCGTCTGTGGCCGTCACCGTGACCGCGGTCGGCTCACCGGCCGCCACGGTCTTCACCGTGGAGCTGACCTGGTAGGGAGCGACCTTCGGGCGCCAGTCCAGCCGGGCGTCCGCTCCGGCGCGGTCCCCGGGAGTGGTCAGCAGGTCGATCAGGTTGTCGTTGATGATCAGCGGTGTCGGGGTGGGGTCGAGGACGGGGTCGGGCCGGAAGAGCCGACTGTCGACGATCACGTCGCCGTCGAGGCGGGTGATGCCGGAGGCGCGCGTCTGCCGGGCGAGCCGGTCGATCCCGGCGAGGGGGTTCTCCGGGGTGAGGGTCGCGCCGGGGAAGTCGTTGGCGTAGGTGTGGTCGAGATCGGTGTAACCGACCGTGCCGTCGGGTCGCGTCCTGCCGCCCATGGTGAGGTCGCCCTGGGCGACGAGGTCGAGGTCGCCCGTCAGCGTGCCGCCCTTCCGCTCGCCGACCGCGTAGAGCGGCGTCACGAACCGGTGGTCCGAGCCGAGGGTCTGCCACGGCCCCGAGACGCTGATCAGTTTGGCGGTGGACCCGGGGATGAAGAACTGCCCGGGGGACAGGCTGTGCACCACGCGCCCGTCGTCCGGTCCGGTCTGCAGCAGGCCCCACTGGGCATGGCGGTATTCCGGCTTGCGCATGATCTCCGTGATGCGCGGGTCGAGCCGGTCCTGACCTCCGCCACCGGACGCCCCCGGAGACGGGGAAGGAGACGGCGACGGCGCTCCGGCCGCCGTACCCGAGGCGAGCGCCACGAACAGCAGTGCGGCGCACGTTGCGGCCACGCTGCGCCGCCTCGATGCGGAGTGGACGGGACTGCTCACAGCGCGCTCCGTTCGTCGCCGCTGTCTCCTCCCGAGGCCTGTGAACAGGGTGGCACGGCCCGACTCGGCATGCATGTCATCCGCCGCCCACCCCACATCGGGCCCGGCATCAGCGGACTCCCATGCCCGCCCAACTCCCTTGGCCGTCGCAGGGGAAGCCACAGCGAAGGCCTCACCGCCACCGTGCCGGCTCTCGCGGAGCGCGCCGGGATCAGGGGTGGACCGGGCGCTCGCCGGAGCGAGTCCGTCGTGCCGTGCCGGACGGCGCCCGAGGTGATCGACGGTCCTCGCCGGGGCGTGCGCCGTGGCCGGTGAGCGGGCTATCCGAGGAGGGCGTAGACCGTGGAGGCCGTGGCGGCCGGTTCGTCGGCGCCCTCGGGGGTCAGGGTGATGTCCGCGAAGGCCATCCGCTTGCCGAGCTTGGTGACGCGTACGTGGATCAGCACATCGGCGCCGACCACCGGTCGCTGGAAGCTCGTCGACTGCTGGACGGTGGTCATCGGGCCGTACGCGCCGCGGGCGGCGGAGATCGCGATGACGGTGGCGGTGTCGGAGGCCGCCATCATGGCCTGCCCGGAGAGGCCGCCGCCGTCCCGGGCCAGGTCCTCGGACCAGGGCAGCCTCAGTACGGCGTGCCGCTCGCCCGTCTCCTGGACGGTCAGTCCGAGCGCGAGCACCCAGGGGGCGAAGTTGTCGGCGAGGATCTTGTCTGCGTCTGCGGGTGAGAACGTCACCGGGAGATTGTGGCGGCCCGGCCGGGCCGCCACAATCCCTTTCGTTCGGACGCTTCAGGTGCTACAGGCTTGCGGCCAGTTCGGTGCCCTGGCGGATGGCCCGCTTGGCGTCGAGCTCGGCCGCCACGTCGGCGCCGCCGATCAGGTGCGCCTCGACGCCGGCCGCGCGCAGGGCCTCGTAGAGGTCGCGGCGCGGCTCCTGGCCGGTGCACAGGACGACCGTGTCGGCCGGTACGAGCCGCTGCTCGCCGTCGACGGTGATGTGCAGGCCGTCGTCGTCGATGCGGTCGTACGTGGCGCCGGCGACGGAGACGACCCCACGGTGCTTGAGCTCCGCGCGGTGGATCCAGCCGGTGGTGGTGCCGAGGCCGGCGCCGACCTTGGTGGCCTTGCGCTGGAGCAGGTGGACCTGGCGCGGCGGCGCGGGGCGCTCGGGCGCGGTGAGCCCGCCGGGTCCGGTGTACGCGGTGTCCACGCCCCAGTGGCGGAAGTAGACGGCCGGGTCCTGGGAGGCGCCCTCGCCGCTGTCGGTCAGGAACTCGGCGACGTCGAAGCCGATGCCGCCGGCCCCGACGACGGCGACGCGCTCGCCGACGGGAGCACCGTCGCGCAGCACGTCGAGGTAGTTCACCACGTTGGCGTGGTCCACGCCCTCGATGTCGGGGGTGCGGGGGGTGACGCCGGTGGCGACGACGACCTCGTCGAAGCCCTGGAGAGTCTCCACGTCGGCGCGGGTGTTCAGCCGGACGTCGATGGCGTGGGAGGCGAGCTGGGTGCCGAAGTAGCGGATCGTCTCCTCGAACTCCTCCTTGCCGGGGATGCGGCGGGCGACGTCGAGCTGGCCGCCGATGTGACCGGAGGCCTCGAAGAGGGTGACGGCGTGGCCGCGGCCGGCGGCGGAGACCGCGCAGGCGAGGCCGGCCGGGCCGGCGCCGACGACGGCCACGCTCTTCTTCGTCCGCGTGGGCGACAGGACGAGTTCGGTCTCGTGACAGGCGCGCGGGTTGACCAGGCAGCTGGTGATCTTGCCGCTGAAGGTGTGGTCGAGGCAGGCCTGGTTGCAGCCGATGCAGGTGTTGATGGTCTCGGAGCGGCCGGCCGCGGCCTTGGCGACGAAGTCGGCGTCGGCGAGGAAGGGGCGGGCCAGGGAGACCAGGTCGGCGCGGCCGTCGGCGAGCAGCTCCTCGGCGATCTCCGGCGTGTTGATGCGGTTGCTGGTGACGAGCGGGACGCTCACCGCGCCCATCAGCCGCTTGGTGACCCAGGTGTAGGCGCCGCGCGGGACGGACGTGGCGATGGTGGGGATGCGGGCCTCGTGCCAGCCGATGCCGGTGTTGATGATGGTGGCCCCGGCCGCCTCGATCTCCTTGGCGAGGTGGACGACCTCGTCGAGGGTGGAGCCGCCGGGG
This sequence comes from Streptomyces sp. NPDC054849, assembly GCF_053610945.1. Lineage (NCBI taxonomy): Bacteria > Bacillati > Actinomycetota > Actinomycetes > Kitasatosporales > Streptomycetaceae > Streptomyces > Streptomyces sp. NPDC054849. The sequence continues at coordinate 80,846 of NZ_JBSGZI010000023.1, read as the reverse complement.
ATCAGGTCGAGCATGGAGAGCCGGTAGATGAGGATGAAGTCCTCGCCGACGGCCTTGCGGGTGCGGCGGACGATCTCGAGCGGGAAGCGGACCCGGTTCTCGTACGCGCCGCCCCAGCGGTCGGTGCGCTTGTTGGTCGCGGCGGCGATGAACTCGTTGATCAGGTAGCCCTCGGAGCCCATGATCTCGACGCCATCGTATCCGGCGAGCTTGGCGAGGCGGGCGGCCCGGACGAAGTCCTCGACGGTCCGCTCGACCTCGATGTCGCTGAGCTCGTTCGGCACGAAGGGGCTGATGGGCGCCTGGAGGGCGGTGGGGGCGACCAGGTCCTTGTGGTAGGCGTAGCGGCCGAAGTGGAGGATCTGCATCGCGATCTTCCCGCCCTCGGCGTGCACCGCCTCGGTGATCACCCGGTGCTCGGCGGCCTCGTCCTCGGTGGTGAGGCGCGAGCCGCCCTCGAAGGGGCGGCCGGCGTCGTTCGGGGCGATGCCGCCGGTGACGATCAGGCCGGCGCCACCGCGGGCGCGCTCGGCGTAGAAGGCGGCGAGGCGTTCGAAGCCTCGCTCGTGCTCTTCGAGGCCCGTGTGCATCGAGCCCATGATCACGCGGTTCGGCAGGGTGGTGAACCCGAGGTCCAGGGGGCTCAGAAGGTGCGGGTACCGGCTCTGGGAACTCATGGGGGGCGCCTCCTCGCGCGGGGGTGATGAACCTGTTCTAGCGAGGGGAGGCCCATTATGCAACTAGGTGCATAACCAGGCGGGCGGCCGCTGCCCGGGGATTCCGGGCTGCGGGCACGCCTTGTGTGGCGGAGTTCACGCCGCCGACTGCATCGCCGACAGTCGCCGTACGAAGAGGACGGCCAGTCCCGCAGCCACGGCGTAGAGCAGGTCCGAAGCCGCACCGACGAGCACGGCGTCGCGCAGCGCAGCGCCGGTCGTGGCGCTGTCGGCGACCTGGTTGGAGGCGAGGGACACCAGCATCGCCGCACCGAACGAACCGACCCAGGCGGTGACGGGAGCAGCGGAGACAGGTGCCGAGGCGGCGCCGGGCAGTCTCGACGCGCTGGCCGCCCAGACGTTCACGGCGATCATGTAGGGAAGGACGGTCCAGCCGACGAGCGGGATGAACCAGACCCCGATCGCCCAGCCGGTGCTCCGCCCGAACATCCCCCGGCCGAACATCCCCGGGGCGAACGCACCGGCGTTCACCCGGACCCGGTGGAACCAGACGACGAAGACCACCGCAGTGGCGGCCATGGCCAACAGGGCCAGGCTCAACGCCATCGAGTACAGGCGCCATGAAGGGTCCGGGTCCGCCACCCCGCCCTCCACGGCGGTGTCCATGACCAGGTACCTGTTCACCCCGGCGCCCAGGCTCAGCAGGCGGGTCGTGGCGCACAGGCCGAGCAGGACGGTCAGGGCGGTGGCCAGGCCCTTCGGCGAACGGAACGCTCGGCGCACCGGGGGCGCGCCGAGCGGAGGCAGTGAGCTGGTGCCGAAGGACATGACGCGGAACCCCCATGGATGGACGGTGACATGAAGAAGCCCGCCGACGGGGGCGGGCAGCCGGAAACCTACGCCACCGGTATGACCGCCGTCCACGCGGTTCCGTGCGCGCCGTAGGCTCGGCCGGATGGCAGAGCATCACACCCTCACCGTGCACGGCGTCGCGCTGGCGTACCGGACGGCCGGGCCCGAGAAGGGTGACCCGCTGGTCCTGCTCCCCGCGCTGGGCGGGACCGCCGACGACTGGACCGTCGTACAGGACGCGCTCGCGCGGGAGCGCCGGGTGTACGCACTCGACCTGCGCGGGCATGGCCGCAGCGGGCGGACGGCGGAGTACTCGCTGGAGCTGATGCGCGACGACGTGCTCGGCCTCCTGGACGCCCTGGGGCTCGACCGTGTGGACCTCGCCGGGCATTCGATGGGCGCGGTCGTGGCCCACCTGGTCGCGCAGTCCGCGCCGCACCGGGTGGTCCGGCTCGTCCTTGAGGACGTACCGGCCCCTCTTCCACGCGAGCCGGTCGCGCCGGTACGGCCCGAAGGCGACCTGGACTTCGACTGGGACGTGGTCCTCGCGGTCAGGCCTCAGCTGGACCGGCCCGATCCGGCCTGGCTGGAGGGACTCGGGCGGATCACCGCCCCGACCCTGGTGGTGGCGGGCGGCCCCACCAGCCACGTCCCGCAGGACGGCATCGCGGAGCTGGTCCGCCGGATCCCCGACGCCCGGATGACCACGATCCCGGTGGGCCACCTGGTCCACGCGGGCGCGCCGCGGGAGTTCGTGCGGGAGGTCGCGGCCTTCCTCGACGACGTACCCGACAGCGAGCTCGCCCGCCGCTGGCTGGCCGCATCCGAGATCACCCAGACCGGCGCGTCGACGTGGTGGGACGCCGACCCTCCTGCCGGACCGCTCACCACCACCGACGTCTGCGACCAGGTGGGCTGGACGGCGTTCGACGACGAGGACCTCGACCTCGCCGGCCAACTGCGCGTGGCACTGGGTCTGATGGACCTGCTCGGCTCCCACACCCTGGTGTCCGGTCAGGTCCACACGACCCACGTGGGGAGGCGCGGGCCGCTCCCCCACGACCTCCTGTGGGACGGCTACCGGCAGCGGCTCGAAGCCGTCCGGGAGTACGAGGCCTACACCAGCTCTCTGTGGCTCGACTGGTTCGAGGACTCCAGGACCTCCGCTCAGGCCTTCGCGGAGGTCCTCGGCAACGACCGGCACCTGCTCGTGCCCGGCGCATCCGAGCCGTTGCTGCGGCGGGCACGGCGGGTGCTGGAGTACTCGGGCCCCGCGGCGTGGGACGCGAAGGTGGAGACCTACCGGGCCGCGGCCCGGGTACCGGACCTGCACCACGCGGTGTTCCGGGCGGTCCTGCGCAGCTACCACGACCTGTACGGCGGCCTCGACCCCGTGCGGGCCCTCGCCCTGCTGGACGGGCTGGACCTCCCACCGGACACCGAGCACCTGGCTCCGCTGCGCCGCGTGCTCACGGACGGCCACTGCCACCACTACGCCTCTCCGCAGGCGTGGGACGCGGCCCTGGACCGGTGACCCGGCCCGGGCCGCGCTTGCCGCACCCCCGTGCTCGGGCACTCGGGCACTCGGGCACTCGGTAGCTCAGCCGGCCGCGCGCGCCCGGCAGCTCACGCGCGCCGCAGGCGGACGGTGACGATCTGGAACGGCCGCAGGGTCAGGGCGACCGTGCCGTCCGGGGCGGGGGTGCCCACCGCCGAGCCCTCCAGGGGGCGTTCGAGCAGGTCGCTCTCCACCGCAGCGGTGATCGGGAAGTCCGCCGCGAGCGTGGCCGTGGCACGGCCGCCGAAGGACTCGTAGAGGCGGACGATCACATCGCCACTGCGGTCTTCGGCCAGCTTGACCGCCTCGACCACGACCGCGTCCCCGTCGACGGCGAGCAGCGGGGCGACCGGGCCCGCGCCGGTCACGGTGCGCTCGGGCAGGTTCAGGGCGTGGCCCTCGCGGACCGCGTCCCCGATCCGGGCGCCGGGTGCGAGCGAGAACCGCAGAGTGTGGGCGCCCTGGTCGGTCTCCGGGTCGGGGTAGCGCGGGGCCCGCAGAAGGGAGAGCCGGACCGTGGTGGTCTGGCCGCCGTCGGCGCGAACGTCACGGGTCACGTCGTGCCCGTACGTGGAGTCGTTGAGCAGGGCGACGCCCCAGCCGGGTTCCTCCGCGTGGATCCAGCGGTGGGCACAGATCTCGAACTTCGCGGCCTCCCACGAGGTGTTGGTGTGAGTGGCCCGGTAGACGTGCCCGAACTGCGTCTCGGAGGCGGTCCGTTCGGCCTTCACGTCCAGCGGGAAGGCGGCCTTCAGGAACTTCTCCGTCTCGTGCCAGTCCACGTCCGTGACGATGTCCACCGTCCTGGCCCCGGCCCGCAGCGTGACCGCCTGGACGGCGGTGGAGGAGCCGAAGGAGCGGGTGACCCGGACGGTGGCGGCCGACGGCCCGCTCTCGGCGACCTCCAGGGCGTCCAGCTCCACCAGGTCCGTGACCTTGTTGCGGTAGAACGCGTCGACGTCCCAGGCATCCCACATGTTCGGGAAGTCGGGGTGGATCTGGAGCAGGTTCGCCGCGGCTCCCGGCGCGACCGTCTCGCGGCGCGCCTCCAGGTCGTAGACGGAGACGATCAGGCCGCGTCCGTCGATCTCCACGAGCAGCCGGCCGTTGGCCAGGACGTGTCCACCGCCGTGCCGCTCCTCCAGCGTGACCGGTTCCCCGGCCCCGGCCGGGCGGCCCGCGCCGCCGGCCGGGATGCCGCGCCGGGCGTGCGGGGCGCAGTTGAAGACGATGTCCTCGCCGCCCTCCCCCGCCAGAGCCCGCTGCGCGGCGAGGGTGATCCCCCGGAGCTCCTCGCAAACTGTCCGGTACGTTTCGCGCGCCTCGCGGTGCACCCACGCGATGGAGGAGCCGGGCAGGATGTCGTGGAACTGGTGCAGCAGCACCGTCTTCCAGATCCGTTCCAGGTCCCCGTACGGGTAGGCGTACCCCGGCACCTTCACGGCGGCGGTGGCGGCCCACAACTCCGCTTCGCGCAGGAGGGACTCGCTGCGCCGGTTGCCCTGCTTGGTCTTGGCCTGGGAGGTGTAGGTGCCGCGGTGCAGCTCCAGGTAGAGCTCGCCGGCCCAGACGGGTGCGTCGCCGTATTCGGCGTGGGCCTTCTCGAAGAAGGCGTCGGGCCGCTCGATCCGGACCTTCGGGGAGCCTTCCAGGTCCCGCTGGCGCCGGGCGCGGGCGAGGTGTTCGCGGGTGGGGCCGCCCCCGCCGTCGCCCCAGCCGAAGGGGACCAGTGAACGCGAACCACGGCCCTTCTCACGGTAGTTGCGGGTGGCGTGTGCCAGCTGGGCGCCGCCGAGGTCGGAGTTGTAGGTGTCGACCGGCGGGAAGTGCGTGAAGACGCGGGTGCCGTCGATGCCCTCCCACCAGAACGTGTGGTGCGGGAACCTGTTGATCTGGGACCAGGAGATCTTCTGGGTCAGGAACCAGGTGGAGCCGGAGAGCTTGACGATCTGCGGCATCGCGGCGGTGTAGCCGAAGGAATCGGGCAGCCACACGTTGTGGGTCTCGATGCCGAACTCGTCGAGGAAGAACTTCTTGCCGTAGAGGAACTGGCGGACCATCGCCTCGCCACCGACCATGTTGGTGTCGGACTCCACCCACATGCCACCGACCGGCACGAACTGCCCGTCCGCGATCTTCTTCTTGACACGCTCGAAGAGTTCGGGCCGGTAGGTCTTGATCCAGTCGAGCTGCTGCGCCTGCGACATCGCGAAGACGAACTCGGGGTGCTCGTCCATCAGACTGACCATGTTCGACGCGGTGCGCGAGACCTTGCGCACCGTCTCGCGCAGCGGCCACAGCCACGCGGAGTCGATGTGGGCGTGGCCGACCGCGCTGATCCGGTGCGCGGAGGCGTGGGCCGGCGCGGCCAGCACCCCGGCGAGGCAGGCGCGGGCGGCGGGCGCCGTGCCGGGCACGTCGCCGAGGTCCAGCGCGTCCAGCGCGCCGCCGATGGCGTGCAGGATCCCGTACCGGCGGGCGTCCCCGCCGTCGAGCTGCGTCATCAGGTCGTAGAGGACCTCGAGGTCCTGGACCAGCTCCCAGACCTCGGTCTCGAAGACCGTCAGGTCCATTCGGGCGAGCCGGTACAGGGGCTGGTCGCCGCTGGTCTGCCGGTCGCCCTCGTAGGTGACCGCGTGGTCGACCAGGACGGGGTTGGAGGCGCCCTCGACGTACCACTCGACGCGCTCGCCGCCCTCGGCCCGGTCGGCCACACGCACCCAGTCGTTGTACGGGTTGAGCGCCTTGATCTCGCTGCCGTCGGCCCGGTGGACCAGGCCCTCGCACTGGAAGCCGGGCATCATGCGGTCGAAGCCGAGGTCGAGGACGGCTTCCACCGTCCGGCCGGCCCAGTCGGCGGGGACCGTGCCGGTGACCCTGAACCAGGTCGTGCCCCAGGCCGGGCCCCACAGGTCGCCGACCGCGCAGGGCTCGTAGGCGGCCGCCAGCCCCTCGGCGACGGGAACGGGCTCGGCCGGAGCCTCCCAGCGCTCGACGGTCAGCGGGACCGGGCGGGAGTGGACGGCGGGCTTGATCCGCTCCTTCAGGACCCGGCGGAGGCGGTGCTCGGTGATGCTGCGGTCGTCGTGCATGACGGCTGCTCCCAGGGAGGGTGGTGGTCGGTACGGTCGCTGGACGGGCCGGCTCAGATCTTGACGGCTCCCTCGCCCACGCCCTTGAAGAAGAAACGCTGGAGGGCGAAGAAGAGGAGCATCATCGGGAGGAGCGCGGCCATCGCGCCGGCGGCGATGAGTCGCTGGTCGTTGACGGTGGTGGCGCCGGCCAGGGTCTTCAGGCCGAGCTGCAGGGTGTAGTGGTCGCTGTCGGTGAGCACCAGCAGGGGCCACAGGAAGTCGTCCCAGGCACCCATGAAGCTGGTGATGCAGACGACGGCGAGCGCGCCCTTGGCGGCGGGGAGGAAGACCCGGGTGAAGCGTGTCCATTCACCCGCCCCGTCCAGGACGGCGGCCTCCTCGACCTCCTTGGGCACGGCGAGGAACGCCGCCCGCATGATCATGATGTTGAGCACGGAGACCGCGCCCGGGAGCCAGACGCCGACGAGGGTGTCGACCAGGCCCATCTCGCGGACCGTCAGGAACATGGAGATCATCACGGACTCGAAGGGGAACATCAGGGTCGCCACCAGCACGGTGAAGACGGCCCTGCGGCCCTTCCAGGCGGCCCGGGACAGGGCGTATCCGCCCATCGCCGCGAAGAGCATGTTCGAGGTGATCGCGAGGAACGCGACGGTGAGGGTGTTGCCCATGTACTGCAGCAGCGGGAAGGATTCGGCGACCCGGACGTAGTTGTCGAGGGTGGGCTGCGTGGGCAGCACGCCGTCGTACACGTTCTCGGTGCGGCCGCGGATCGAGGTCAGGAACTGCCAGACGATCGGGCCCAGCATGACCACGAGCATGAGCATGAGCGTGGCGTACCGGGCGGCCAGAGCGATCCTCCGGCGCCGGCGCCCCCGTCCGGGGTCGCGGCCACGATCGGCGCCGGCGCCGCCGCGCCGGTGGGTCTCCTCGCTCCGCGGGGAGGACGCGGTGCTCACCTCTCGTCTCCCTTCGACAGACGGCGGCCCAGCAGGCTGAAGACCAGGGTGAGGAGGAACAGCAGGATGGAGACGGCGGAGGCGTAGCCGGTCTCGCCGGAGAATCCGAGGCCGACCTGCCGGATGAGGAAGGGCAGGGTGCGGGCGGCCCCGCCTGGGCCGCCGCTCTCGCCTCCGAGGATGTAGATCTCGGTGAACACGCGCAGCGCCGAAATCGCGGAGAGGGTCCCGACCAGCAGCATCATCGGCTTGACCTGCGGGACGGTGATGCTGAAGAAGCGGCGGACGGGGCCGGCGCCGTCGATCGCGGCCGCCTCGTAGAGGGACGCGGAGACGTTCCCGAGGGCCGCCAGGTAGAAGACCATGTAGTAGCCGAGGCCCTTCCACACGGTCACGATCATCGCGGAGACCAGCAGCATCGTGCTGTCCGTCAGGAAGGGGATCGGCTCGGAGACGACGTTCAGCCGCCGGAAGACGGTGTTGACGAGACCGTCGCTGCGCAGCACCCACTGCCAGATCAGCCCGACGACCACGGCGGAGGCGATCACCGGCGTGTAGAAGGCGGAGCGGAAGAAGCCGATGCCGGGGATCTTGGCCTGGACGAGCACCGCGAGGGCCAGCGGCAGGAGGACCAGGCACGGTACGACGACCACGAGGTACAGCACGCTGTTGCCGGTCGCGACCCAGAAGTCGGGGTCGGCGAAGGCCCGCCGGTAGTTGTCGAGGCCGACGAAGGTGCCGGCGCGCAAAATCCGGGCGTCGGTGAGGGAGAGGATGACGGTGTTGACGAACGGCCAGAGGCTGAAGAGCACCACCATCACCAGGCCGGGGGCGAGGAACAGGTAGGGGGTCCACCATGGGCGGTGCGGCAGCCCGGTCTCGGCCTCCATGGCCCGCCGCGCCGCTCTGCGGCGCCTCCTGTGTGCCGCGGGGCCGCCGACCGGCTTCCCGGCGCCGCCGCCGGTCACTTCCGGGCCGCGTCGGCGAGGAGCTTGTTCGCCGCTTCCTCGGCCTTCTTCACCGCCGTCCGGGCGTCCTGCTCACCCGTGACGGCCTTCTGCACCTCCCGTACGACGGCGTCGCCGACCTGGTTGGTCCACTGGACGGGGGTGTTGGCGTCGAGTGCGGCGGTCTTCAACTGGTCGGCGCCGATCGCCCGGGCGAGGGTCTCCGCGTCCTTTCCGTCGCCCCGGTCCGAGAAGAACGGGTCCGCGAGGCCCCGTGCGTGGGACGGGTAGATGGTGGCCTTCCTGGAGAACTCCACCTGGTTGGGGCCGTTGGTGACCCATCGGGCGAACTCGGCCGCCGCGTCGAGGTGCCGGGTGTCCTTCTTGATGCCGAGCGACTGGGCGTAGATGCCGATGTGGCCGAGCTTGCCGGTGACGGCTCCCGCGACCTGGGTCTGGGCGTAGACCTGCGGGGCGTTCTGCTTGATGTCCTTGACGAAGCCGGGGGAACCCGGACCGAACACGATCTTGCCGCCGCCGTAGAGCTGGTTGATGTCGTCGGACTTGAGGAGGGACTCCTTGGGCATGGCGCCCTTGGCGTACAGGTCCTTCATGCGCTCCACCCATGCGACCGCCTCGTCGGTGTCGAAGGTGAACCGGTCCTGCTTCTCGCTGAGGATCGGGATGCCCATCTTCTGCCAGTCGCCGGGCAGGCGTCCCTTGGGGTCGGCCATGAAGGCGAAGTACCGGCCGCCGGACCTGGCGGCGATCCGCTCGGCGTAGTCGAAGAACTGCTCGACACTGGTGGGCGGTGCGGCCGGGTCCAGGCCGGCCTTCTCGAAGAGATCTCTGTTGTACGTGAGGATCTCGGGGGTCACGTACCACGGGTACGCGTACACGCTGTCGCCCTTGCCGGGCAGTTTGAACTGCTCCCAGGCGCCCGGCACGTATGCCTCGGCCGACGCCCCGTCGAGCTTGGCGACGTCGGCGAGCATGCCGCGGTCGCCAAGGAGCTGGAAGGAGTCGGTGGAGAGGTTGACCACGTCCGGGAGGGCTCCCGCCTGGGCGTCGGCGACGAGCTTCTCGTTGTAGCCGTCGCCGGGAACGTCCTCCCACTTGACCTCGGCCTCGGGGTACTTCGCCTCGAAGGCGTCGATGACCCCCTGTACGTAGGCCGTGAACGTGGGCTTCAACTGCAGGGTCCGGAAGGTGATCCTCCCCGCCACCTCTCCCGTCCTCTCCGCCTCCTTCGCATCACCGGCGCCTGCGCTGAGGCCGCACGCGGCGGTCGAGAGGAGCGCGCCGGTCACCAGCGTGACCACAGCCAAACGCGTCGGGTTCGCACGAGTCATCGTCGCCGCCTTCGAAGAAGTCCGGCCGCATCGCCGGAGGCGGTGCCCACCGTCACTCGAAAGCAAGACCTCGTCAACGAGGCCGTGGGGGCTCCGCCGACCTGTGGCGCATAGGTGCCGAATGCCACGACGGGCGCGCGTGCCCCGTGAAAGGCCCGCCCGCTGTTCCGCTGAACTGGTCTGACGCGCTTGAGTGCAAAGGCCTTTGCGATCGGTATGGATGAGAGACCAAAGCTGGTCGGCCGTCACGGTTTGACTCTTTATCGCCGGTTGTCCAGGACCCGGCACTCATGCGCTTTACCCCGGCCACCACGCGGCCCCTTCAGGCATCCCCCGGCGGCGTCCGCGGAGGCGGACCGTGTCCGGCGCGATTGCGGCCGACCGGAGCCCGGATCAGGCCGGGCAGGCTGGGGGCCGGCTGGGGCCGGGAGCGAGGGTCTACTGCATGGGGTACTCGGTCTTCTCCGCGAGCTTGCCGTCCTTGAAGCAGAAGCGGAGCACCGTCTCCTTGCCGTTCCTGGTCTCGCCGCTGGACAGGTACCAGGCGCAGGCACTGCCCTCAAGCTCGGCCGGTCCGCCCTCCTTGAGGGCGCTCTTGACGAAGCTCTCGCCCGACGGGAGCTTGCCGCGGACCTCGTTCTCCGGGTCGCCGGTCTTCACGGCCTCGTAGACCGCAGGATCGACGAGTGTCTTGTCGGCCATGTCGAGGACCTTGCCCATGCCGAAGACCACGGCGACGACGATGCCCACGCCCAGCACCAGCGCCACCCCGCACCCGATCAGACAACCCTTGCGCTGCGCCACGCCCGTTCCTCCATGTCGCTCCGTGTCCGGCGGCCGTCGCCTGGACACTCACACCCTCGCAAGGGGCGCAGGTCGCGGGCTGTCCTCGAAAGTCGTCGGCCGTCGCAACGATCGTCGTTCGAGGTCGGGCCCCCGGGTCCGTGTATACAGGGAGGAGATCGACTATTCGGGCGAAGTGAGAGGAACCCCCGTGAGTGAGCACCCCATCGAGCCTCTGATCGTCGTCGGCGTGGACGGTTCGAAGCATTCCAGGGAGGCCGTGCGCTGGGCGGTCGCGCAGGCCGCGCTCATCGACGGCCGCGTGCACGCCGTCATGGCCTGGGACTGGCACAGCAGTCCGTTCGCCCTCGGTTCGACGGGCGCCGAGACCGCCGACGCCGGGGCGGTGACGGCCGAGGAGGCGGCCCGGCGGAAGCTGGCGGACACCGTCGCCGCCGCCGTCGGCGCCTCGCCCGGCGTGCCGGTGTTCCGCCGCGTCGAGCAGGGGTCCCCCGCGCAGGTCCTGGTCGACGCCTCGAAGGAGGCGGATCTGACGGTGGTCGGCACGCGCGGGTACGGCGGCTTCAAGGGTGCGCTGCTGGGATCGGTGAGCCAGCAGGTGGTGCAGTACTCCGCAGGCACGGTCGTGGTCGTCCGCGAGGGCGAGGACGAGGACGACGACTGACGACTGACGACTGACGGCGGGACGGCCTGCCGGGCGCTTCGGGCTCAGGCCCCGGGGGCCACCAGGTCCCGGGGGTCCGTGTTGGCCCCGCAGAGGATGACGGCGACCCGCTCGCCCAGCGGCTGCGGCATGCTGCGCAGCGCCGCCGACGCGGTGGCCGCGCCGGCCTCGACCACGATCCGGTGCTCCTCCCAGAGAGCGCGCCGGGCGGCCGTGATCTCCGCGTCGGACACGAGGACCGACGACACGTTCTTCTCCTGGGCGGCGGCCAGTGCGTCCGCCGAGACCCGGGTGGCCCCCAGGGAGTCGGCGGCCACGGAGTCCACGGCCACGTCCACGATCCGGCCCGCCGCCAGGGCGGCGTTCAGGGCCCGGCAGTTCTCCGGCTCGACCGCGACCACGTGGACACCGTGTGCGCGCGCGGCGGTGGCGACCCCGGCGAACAGTCCGCCGCCGCCGACCGCGACGACCACGGTGTCCAGCCCGGGCAGCGCGCCCCGGATCTCGTCGAACAGCGTCCCGGCCCCCGCCGCGATGAGCGGGTGGTCGTAGGCGTGGCTGCCGAGGGCTCCGCTCTCGGCGGCGAACTCCTCGCAGGCGGCCAGTGCGTCGGCGTACCGGTCGCCGACGAGCCGTACGTCGGCGCCGTATCCGCGCAGTCGTTCCACCTTCACGTGCGGGGCGTTGGCGGGCAGGAACACGGTCGCGGGCACGGACAGCGCGCGGGCCGCCCAGGCACAGGCGAGTCCGGCGTTGCCGCCGGAGGCGATGGTGACGCCGGCGTCCGGCAGGGAGCCGGCCTCGTGGTGGGCGGCGAGGAAGTTGCGGGCGCCGCGCGCCTTGAAGGTGCCGGTGTGCTGGAGGTACTCCAGTGCGTACCAGACCCCGTCGGCAGCGGGCGCCACCGCGACGGGCCGCGTCCCGCCGGCGATGCGGGCGGCCGCGGCGCGTACGGCCGCGTAGTCGAGCTGCTGTGCCGGTTCCATGGTCGGTCTCCGCATCAGGTGGTGTGCCGGGTGGGCGGGGCGGGTCGGGCGGGCGGTGCGGGCAGGGCGGACCGGGCCGCCTCGATCAGCTGGCGCAGGGCGCCGTAGAACACCTCGTGGTCCGTCAGGGCGGGCAGTACGTCGGGCAGTGCGGCGGAGAGCACGGGGAAGTCCTGCGGATCCAGCGCGGCGAGGGCCGCCCGCGAGGCGGCGGTGACCCCGGCCGGATCCCGGTGGTCCACGAAGGCCGCGCTGCCCAGGGTGAGCAGGTACATACGGCGGTAGACGGTCATCGCCTCGGCGGCGGTCATCCCCGCGGCCATGCTGTCGGCGAGGGCGGGCTCAACGAGCCGGGCGAGCAGCTGCCGGCCGAGCCAGGGCCGGCCGCCGCGCAGCACCAGCAGGCCGGGGTGGGCGGTCAGCAGCAGGTACAGCGCGCGGAAGCGCTGCTCGGTGGCCTGCGCCCAGTCCGTGCCGGCGGGGATCTCGGGAAGCTGCGCGGCCAGGTGCTCGGTACACAGGTCGAGCAGCCCGGCGAGGTCGGCGCAGCGGCGCTGCACGGTGGCGTGGGAGACGTCGAGCCGGTCGGCGAGGGTACGGAAGCTCAGGCGCTCCGGCCCTTCCTCGTCGAGGATCCGCAGGGCGGCGGCCGCGATGGCCTCAGGCGTCGCGCGGTCGAGGGCCATTGATCTTCTCGGCATGCGATACACCGTAACATACGGCGTATTGCGGGGCGTATGTTACGCCGTATCACCACGTACGTGTGACAGCGATTGCAGCCATATTGCTGGTCATTGGCCGACAACCAGCGACTTTTGTTGACAGTGGGTAATCGCATCGCTGCACTGGGCGCACGACTGCCCCCACGTCAAGGAGACTCCGTGCCGCCTCGCATGCGTGCAACGCTCCCCTGCCTGACCGCGGCCGCCCTGTTCACCCTCGCGCTCTCCCCCGCCCCGGTGGCGGCCGAGCCCAGGGCGACCTCGGACACCCCGCTCGCGCTCACCCCTCCCATGGGCTGGAACAACTGGGCGCACTACATGTGCGACATCGACGAGGCCAAGGTCGTCGCCAACGCCGACGCGCTCGTGTCGACCGGGCTCGCCGCCAAGGGCTACGACACGGTGACCGTCGACGACTGCTGGATGACCAAGAGCCGGGACGCGGACGGCAGTCTGGTCGTCGACACGGAGAAGTTCCCGCACGGCATGGCCTGGCTCGGCGACTATCTGCACGCCAAGGGACTGAAGTTCGGCATCTACCAGGACGCCGGCTCCCTCACCTGCGAGAAGTACCCCGGCAGCGGCGCCCCCCAGGGCGGTGGCGCGGACCACTACGCTCAGGACGCCCGGCAGTTCGCCTCCTGGAACGTCGACTACGTCAAAATGGACGGCTGCAACCTCTGGGTGCCGGAGGGCAAGACCAAGGAACAGGCCTACCGGGACGCCTACAACGCCGTCGCGCAGGCCATGCGGGAGAGCGGCCGCGACATGGTCCTGTCGGCCTCCGCGCCCGCCTATTTCCAGCAGGGCGAGTGGGGCGGCTCCGACTGGCACAGGGTCCTCGGCTGGGTCGGCGAGACCGGCCAGCTGTGGCGCGAGGGCAAGGACATCAAGGTCTACAACCCCACCACGCCGGCCACCTCGCGGTGGAGCTCGGTCCTGGGCAATTACGGTTACAACCGCTGGCTCGGCCGGTACGCGGGCCCCGGCAACTGGAACGACCCCGACTTCCTGATCGCGGGCGCCCCCGGACTCACGGCGGCGGAGAGCCGCAGCCAGGTCGCCCTCTGGGCCATGATGGCGTCCCCCTTCATCCTGTCCTCGGAGGTCTCGAAGCTGACCTCCGAGGGGCTCGCGGCCCTCGGCAACACCCGGATGATCGAGCTGGACCAGGACCCGATGGGCCGTCAGGGGGCCGTGGTCTCCTCCAACGCCACCTTCGAGATCCTGGTCCGGCCGCTCGCCGACGGCGACCGCGCCGTGGCCGTGCTCAACCGCTCGGCCGGCACCCGCGACATCAGCGTGCCGCTCGACGAGCTGGGGCTGTCCGACTGCACGGCCGACGCGCAGGACCTGTGGAGCGGGACGCGCCGTACGGTCTCCGACCGGCTGACCGGGAAGGTGGCCGGGCACGACACCGGGGTCTGGCGGCTCAGCACGCGCGGCTGCGCCGAGGCCGTGCCCACCGGGCAGATCGTCGGTGACGGCGCCAGGTGCGCCGACGGGGCCAACACCTCGGGCGTCGGCGCCGTCGTACTGGCCCCCTGCACCGGCGCCCCCGACCAGCGGTGGGTCCTGGGCGAGGACGGGAGCGTGCGGCTGGCCGGCGAGTGCCTGTCGGCGGGCGAGGACGGCCTCGTGGAGCTGGCCGACTGCGGGCCCCGGCCGGAGCGGCAGCCCGGCCAGAGCTGGACACCCCGGCGCGACGGCGCCCTAGTGGAGGAGACCGGCGGGCTGTGCCTGACGGCCCCCGCCGCGGCCGCCACCCCGGACGCCCCGGCCGGGCGGCTGCGGCTGGCCCCCTGCGGCGACCACCGGGTCGACCAGGCCTGGGCCCTGCCGGTCTGACGGCCCGGCGAAACGGATGAGGAACCCGATGCGACGAAGCGGGCGCCCCCTGCCCGTCACCCGCCCGGCCGCCCGCGCCGCTCTTCCCGCGGCGCTGCTGGCCCTGGTCTGCGCGGGGCCGCCCGCGCGTGCCGACGTACGGACGGATGTACGGACGGATGTACGCACGGGCGGGAGGCCGGACCTGCGGCCGGACGGGCGGGCCGCGGTCCGGGCGGACGCACGCGCCGGTTCGTACGCGAGCACCGGGCACGCGGGCGCCGGGCACGCGGGCGCCGGCCACCCGAGTGCTGCGTACGCGTCCGCGGCCGCGCCTCGGGCCCGCACCTTCGACACCGCCCCCGCGCGGGCAGCCTTGGAGCGGCTGCTCCCGCGACACTCGGGGCAGTTCACCCTGGTCCCCGACCCGGGCGCCGGCGCCGACACCTTCACCGTGTCCGGGACGTCCGGCGCGATCACCGTGCGCGCCGGCACCGGCGCCACCCTGCTCACGGGTGTCGGCTGGTACCTCCAGCACGTCGCCGGGGCCGACATCGGCTGGCCCGGCGACAGCATCGGCATGCTGCCCGCCCGGCTGCCGGCCGTCCCCGCCCCGGTCACCCGCAGCGCGCAGGTCCCGCACCGGTACGCACTCAACGACACCGACGACGGGTACTCCGGCCCGTACCGCTCGTTCGAGGAGCACCAGCGGCAGATCGACCTGCTCGCCCTGCACGGCGTGAACGAGGTGTTCGTGCAGGTGGGGGCGGAGTACCCGTACTACCGGGCGCTCCAGCGCTTCGGCTACTCCGCCGAGGAGCTGCGGCAGTGGATCCCGGGGCCCGGCCACCAGAGCTGGTGGCTGCTGCAGAACCTGAGCGGCTTCGGCGGCCCGGTCTCCGAGCGGCTGCTGCGGGAGCGCGCCGAGCTGGGCGGGCGGATCGCCGAGCAGCTGCGCGGGCTCGGCATGACCCCGGTGCTGCCCGGCTACTTCGGCACCGTGCCGCCCGGGTTCGCCGCGCGCAACCCGGGGTCCACCACGGTGGCGCAGGGCGACTGGGCGGGCTTCGACCGCCCGGACTGGCTGGACCCCGCCTCGCCGGCGTTCGGAAAGCTGGCGGGCGCGTACTACGCCGAGCAGCGCGCGGTGTTCGGGGACAGCACGATGTACCGGATGAGCCCGCTGCACGAGGGCGGCCAAACCGGCTCCGTCGACGTCGCCGCCGCGGCGGGCGCCATCCAGGACGCGCTGCACGCCGCCCACCCGGGTGCGCTGTGGGCGGTGCTGGGCTGGCAGGACGACCCGACCGCCGAGCTGCTGGCCGGGGTGGACACGTCGAAGCTGCTCATTCTGGACGGGCTCTCCGACCGGTACAACCGCCTGGACCGCGAAACCCGTTGGGGCGGCGCGCCCTACGCGATGGGCACCATCTACAACTTCGGCGGGCACACCACGATCGGCGCGAACACCTCCGTGTGGATCGAGCGGTTCGGGCCCTGGCGCGCGAAGAGCAACAGCGCGCTCACCGGGATCGCCTACCTGCCGGAGGCCACCGGGACCAACCCGGCGGCCTTCGACCTCTTCACCGACCTGGCCTGGGAGCCGGGCGCGATCGACCAGCGGAAGTGGTTCGCCGACTTCGCGGCCCGCCGCTACGGCCGCCCCGACGCCGAGGCCGCCGCGGCCTGGGAGGAGCTCCGCAAGGGGCCGTACAGCACCTCCTCCGGGCTGTGGTCGGAGTCGCAGGACAGCCTGTTCACCGCCCGGCCGAGCCTGACCGCGGCCGGGTCCGCCTACTGGAGCCCGAAATCCCTGCGCTACCCGGCCGCCTCGGTGCGCCGGGCCCTGGATCACCTGCTCAAGGTGGATCCGCGACTGCGCGGCTCCAGCGCCTACCGCTTCGACCTGGTGGACACCGCCCGGCAGGCCCTCGCCAACCACTCCCGGGTACTGCTCCCGAAGATCAAGGCGGCCTACGAGGCCAAGGACCTGACCCGGTTCCGGGCCCTGACGGCCGAATGGCGGGAATCGATGGGGAGGCTGGAGGCGGTGACGGGCTCCGACCCGAACTTCCTCCTCGGCACCTGGCTCACCGGGGCCCGCTCCTGGGGCACCGACCGGGCCGAGCAGGACCGCTACGAGTACGACGCCCGCTCGCTCCTCAGCGTGTGGGGCCGCCGCGGCACCAGCGAGGGCGGTTTCCTGCACGACTACGCAAACCGCGAATGGAACGGCCTGATCTCGGAGTTGTACGCCCGGCGGTGGGCGGCCTACTTCGCGTCGCTGGACGAGGCGCTGGTCGGGAGGACCACGCCGCGCGCGATCGACTGGCACGCCTTCGAGGAGGAGTGGGCGGGGCGGACCACCCGGCATCCGGACCGGCCGAGCGGTGACCCGTACCGCCTGGCCGCGGCGATCTCGGCGGCCCTGCCGGCGGCCGGCGCCGGCTGACCCGCGCCACCGGCTGCGGTGACGATCGCCCGGACGGCGGTCGTCACCCTCCGGGAAGGTCCGGCGCCCGCGCGCCGTACACCGTGCTCCGCAGGCTCCCGTGTGACGGCCGGCGACGACACTCCCCCCGTGGCAACGGCGCGGGCCCCCGGGGCCGGGGCACACTGGCCGTGTGAAGGCAGACCCGAGCCGCTCCGGGCGGCCGCGGCGCGTGCCGGGCGCGTGGGCCGCGGTCAGCGGACTCACCGCCGCGGTCGCCGGGCTGGCGGTGGCGGAGCTGACCGCTGCGGCCGTCCGGCCCGAGGCCGCCCCGGTCACCGCCGTCGGCGCGGCACTGGTCGACCTGACGCCGGTGGCTGTCAGGGAAGGGGCCATCCGGCTGTTCGGCACGAGCAACAAGCTGGTGCTGACGCTCGGCATCGTCGTCGTCCTGACCCTGATCGCCGTCGGAACGGGGCTGCTCGCCGTACGCCGCCTTCCCGCCGGGATCGCGGTCGCGGGCGGTGTCGGGGTGCTGGGGGCGGTGGCCGCGCTCAGCCGTCCCGAGGCTTCCTGGCAGGACGCGCTGCCGTCGTCGGTGGGCGCGCTGACCGCGGCTGGAGTGCTGTTCCTGCTGGTCACGGCGGCGAGGAAAGTCCCACCCCCGGACTCCGTGAGGGGTTCCCCCCGGACGCAGTCCGGGGGAGGTACCCGGGCGATGGACCGGCGCGGCTTCGGCCGGCTGGTCGCCGCCGTCGTGGCGGCGTCGGCCGCGGCGGGCTGGGGCGGGCGCCGCCTGGGCGCCCACGGTTCGGCAGACGCCACCGCCTCCCGGGCCCGCTTCGTCCTGCCCCGGCCCGCCGTGCCCGCGCCGCCGGTGCCCGCCGGCGCGGACCTGCGGGTGCCGGGGGCCGCCCCCTTCCTCACCCCCAACCGGGACTTCTACCGCGTGGACACCGCCCTGGTCGTTCCGCGCGTGGACGCGGACACCTGGCGGCTGCGCATCCACGGGGAGGGGGTCACGCGCCCCCTCACACTCGATCTGCGGGAGCTGCTCGCCCGCCCCCTGGTCGAGCACGACATCACCCTCACCTGTGTGTCCAACCAGGTCGGGGGCCCGTACGCGGGCAACGCCCGCTGGCTCGGCGCACGCCTCGGGGACCTGCTCCGCGAGGCGGGGGTGCGGCCGCCGTCCGAGGGCGGCCCGGCCGACCAGCTGGTGGCGCGTTCGGTGGACGGCATGACGCTGGGCACGCCCGTCGAGGCGGTCATGGACGGCCGGGCGGCGCTGCTGGCCGTCGGCATGAACGGCGAGCCGTTGCCCTTCGCGCACGGGTTTCCCGTCCGGATGGTCGTACCGGGGCTGTACGGGTACGTCTCCGCCTGCAAATGGCTGAGCGAGCTGCGGCTGACCACCTTCGCCGCGTACGACGCCTACTGGGTGCAGAGGTCCTGGGCCGAGCAGGCCCCGGTCAAGACGCAGTCCCGGATCGACACCCCGCGCCCCTACGCCGATCTGACGCCGGGCCCGGTGCCGGTCGCCGGGGTGGCGTGGGCGCAGCACCGCGGGATCGAGCGGGTGGAGGTACGGGTGGACGGCGGCCCCTGGCGGGAGGCGCGGCTCGCGGCCGCGGACGGCGTCGACACCTGGCGGCAGTGGGTGTGGCCGTGGGAGGCGCCGGCCGGGCGGCACACGCTGGAGGTCCGCGCGACGGACGGCACGGGCGCCGTCCAAACAGGGGTCCGCACCGGGACCGTGCCCGACGGGGCGACCGGGTGGCACGCGGTGGAGGTCCGCGTCCGGGCTCTGCGCTGAGCCGCCGCACCGCGGTTTTCGCGGGCGGCGGGGTCCGGGCCACGACGCTCGTGCGCCGGCCGGCTGCCACGACTGCCGGACCTGGATCGGGACGGCCCCGCACGCACTCGGCCGGCTGAGCACGCGCGTGGCACCGCCAAGCGCGGGCCGGGCCAGGTCGGCCTCACTCCCTGAGCGCTTCCGGAGCGCGGCGGGCGACACCCGCGGATAGCCTGCGTGACGAGGCCTGCGAACGCGAGGTGGGGGAATTCGGCCTTCGACCTGCAGGAAGGCACCACCGTGCGCACTTCCAAGACGACCGTCGCCCTCACCTGCCTGGGACTGCTCATGGGTGCTTCACTGGCGGCCGGCTGCACCCTGGGCCGGGCGGAGGGCGCTGCTCGGCAATGCCCGGCCGGCCAGGTGTCCCGCGGGGGCACGTGCATTCCGTCCGACACGGCGGAGTTCACCGAGCGGCAGGTTGCCGACGCGCTCAAGAAGTACAAGCTCACCGCGGCGATGGCCGAGGTGTGGGTCGACGGTGAACGGGTCTCGGCCGCCGCGGCGGGGGAAACGATGACCGGCTTCCCCGCGACGACGGACATGCGGTTTCGCATCGGTTCGGTCGCGATCCCCTATATGACGACCGCACTGCTCCAGCTGGTCGACGAGGGCAAGGTCACGCTCGACGACAAGCTCTCCCGCTGGCGCCCGGAGCTGCCGCACGCGGACGAGATCACACTGAAGATGCTGGCGTCCGCCTCCTCCGGGTACGCGGACTACGTCACGGACAAGACCTTCATCGCCGAGCTCTACAAGGACCCCTTCCGGCACTGGACCGGTGAGGAGCGCGTACAGATCGCGGTGTCCAAGCCCCTGGTGCGGCCACCGGGCTCGGGGTTCGCCTACTCGCACGCCAATTGGGTGCTCCTGGGCGACATCATCTCCCGGGTGAAGCAGAGGCCTCTGGGAGAGGTGATGCGCAAGGACATCCTCGAACCGCTGGGCCTGACCCACACCGCCATCTCGTCCAAGGCGGAGATCCCGGCGCCGGTGCTGCACGGCTTCGACAACGAGCGGGGCGTGTTCGAGGACGCCACCTACTGGAATCCGTCCTGGACGGTGGCGGAGGGGGCGGTGATGACCGGAACGCTGGAGGACATGGCGAAGTCCTTCGCGGCGATCGGCGAGGGAAGGCTGCTGACACCGGAGTCGCACGAGCTTCAGCTCTCCCCCGTCGTCAAGGTCAAGGGCACTGCCTGGTTCGCCCTGGGTCTGCCCGTGCAGAACACCTGGATCCTCCAGAACCCGTCCTTCGCCGGCTACGCGGGTACGGTCGCCTACCTGCCGTCCAGGAAGATCGCCATCGCGACGGTGGCGACCCAGGGCCTCGGCAGCACCCTCGCCAACGCCAGCTCGAACGTCCTGCAGTCGATCGCCGACCATGTGGCCCCGGAGCGGCCCCTGAGCCTGGGATGACGCGCAGCGGGGTTGGACAAGACCAGCCCGCCGGCCCGCGTGCTCAGAACCAGGTGAGGGTCAGCGCGAAGGTGGTCCCGGCACTGGCTCCGGTGGCGTCGGTCGCGGTGGCGGTGACCTGGACCGTGCCGCCGCCCCACGGCTTGCCGCTGATCCGCCCCGAGGTGCTGTCGAGGGTCAGGCCCCAGGGCAGGCCCGTGACGGCGTAGCGGACGGGTGGCTTCCCGCCGGTGGTGGTGAGCTGGATGGTGCAGGACTGGTTGAACGTGCACGTCTGCGGACCGGGGTGGGTGAACTTCAGGCCACCGGGGGTGGGGGTCGGAGTGGGCGTAGGTGTCGGGGTGGGTGTGGGAGTCGGGGTAGGCGTAGGCGTCGGGGTGGGCGTAGGCGTGGGAGTCGGCGTGGTGCCGCAGCCCGGGGTGGCCTCCGGCGGCAGCGGGACCCGCCAGATCTGCGTGTCGTTCTCCGACCCGACGAGCAGGCTCGTGCAGTCGGCATACGTCACCGTCTCGCCCTGCGACTGCGCCGGGAGGGCGACGTCCGCGAGCTTGACCCCGGCGACGTCGTACACGGAGGCCGTGTTGGCGCCCAGGGGTCCGCCGCTGCGCAGGGTGTACGAGGCGCCCGACGGCGAGAACGCACCGTCGGTGGCGAACACCGGGCCGGGCCGGACCGCAGTGAGGGTGTTGACCTGTCCGGTCGCGGGCGGCAGCGGGGCCTGGTACAGCTGTCCGGCGGCTCCGATGAGTTTGCTCGCGACGTAGAGCCGCCCGGTCACGGGATCGGCGAGCAGGGACTCGGCGTCGTGCCGGCCGTCGGCGTAGGCGAAGCGGTACGTCACCGGCGTGACGGTGGCGTTGGCGAGCTGATCGGGTTCGGCGAAGCCGTGCACGGTGATCTCCGCGCGTCCGCTGAAGTTGTCCCCTATGTCGCCGACCAGGATCGCGGGGCCGCCCGAGGCGTCCTTGCCGAGGGCCAGGCCCTCCCAGTCGGTGTTGCCGACGCCGGAGACGGTGAAGGCGGCCAGCAGACGGCCGGTGGCGCCGTTGCAGTCGACGGCGAAGACCTGGTTGGTGTTGCCGCTGTCGTTGACGGCGTAGAAGACGCCGGGGTGCTTGCGGCTCATGGCGAGGCCGCTGAGCTCGGCCAGACCGCCGGGCAGGGTGCACTTCTTCTCGGGCGCGAGGGCTTCGGCGGCCGCCGCCGCGGCGGACGGGGCCGGGGAGGCGGTGGCGCTGGTCATCCAGGCGACCGCGGGCAGGATCGTGGCGAGGGCCGCTGTGGCGAGGGCGGCGGCCCGTAGGGGTGTCGGGAGACGTGACATGCCCACCATGTGAGGGGACATCGGATGACGGCGCCAGACCCGGTCTCCTCCCGTTCGAGCATCGTTCAATGCCTCGGGGGCATGGCCGGTCAGCGCACCGGCTCCCGGACGGGCGCCTTGTGCCCGGCCTGCGCGATGAACGCGCGGGCCGGCCGGCTCAGCGGCCGCCGGGCGTGGGCGATGCCCACCGGGCGCAGCAGGGGCGGTGTGAAGGAGCGGATCTCGGCCCTGCTCCCGAACGCTCTCAACACCACGTCGCGGTACCAGATGAGGGAGCCGCGGCCGTCCGTCACGCCCGTCACCCAGGCGAGGCGTTCGTCGACCTCCAGGGTGGGGACGGGCCGCACTCCGAGACAGCTGAACATGGCCTCCATCTCGGTGCGCCGGCCGGTTCCGGGCGTGGGCAGCACCATCGGTAGTCCGTCGAGCATGCGCAGCGGCATCGGGTGGGGCAGAGGGGAGCCGAGCGGCGAGATCAGCACCACCTCGCGTTCCTGGATGTAGTGGCTGGAAAGCTCCTTGTCGACGGGCAGGTCGACCAGAGCCAACTCCGATCGTCCCTGGGTCAGTTCCTCGACGAGCGCCTCCCGGCTGTCGCGCTGCTGGAGCCGGACGTCGACGGTCGGGTGCCGCTCGGTGAAGGCCGCGATCAGGTCGGTGGCCAGGTCGAGGGCGAGGGTGGGTGTGGTGACGAGGGTCAGGGTGGCCCGGGCGTCGCTGCCGTGCGGCGTCCCGATGTCGTCGATGGCCTCCACCGCGTTGAGCACGGTGCGGGCCAGCCGGACGACCCGGGCCCCCTCCGGTGTGAGGTCCACCCCCCTTCCCCGGCGGGCCAGGAGCTCGACGCCCAGATCGCGCTCCATGGCCTGGACGGCCCGGGACAGGGCGGACTGGGCGACGAAGACCGAGGCGGCGGCGCCCGTGATGGACCGGCAGTCGGCGACGGCGACGAGATAGCGGAGCTGCGCGAGGGTGGGGGTCATGACCGGACGGTAACCGCGCGAGGCTGTACCTGTAAGGGCTCGTCGCGTGAACAACCGACCTGGTACGGCGCGGCGTTCATGCCCGGCCGGCGGCTAGGCATGCCGATGCGGCATGCCCGCGCGGAAGCCGTACGCCGGCCCGCGCTCCGGGGCCGGCCCACGCGAGTGGGAAAGCCGCAGGCCACCGGCAGGGCGTGGGCGTGCCATAGGTCCGGACGGGGGGTGTGCGGGGCCGTCCGCATGCACCGATGTCGCGAAATTCCGCACTCCGCATGGCTGTTGACAGTGCGCGGCGGCCCCCGCACGATGCATCGCGGCGTGGGGGTGTTTGACCATGGTTCAAGACCGCCGCACTCCCCCTTCTCCCGCACCGCCGTTCTTCCGTTCTTCCGTCCTGCCATGCGCCATGCCACAGCACTGGAAGAGGAGCGCCCGTGACCCCCCAGCCCCCACAGTCCGCCGCCACTCGTGACCTGGTCGTCGCCCTGACCCCCTTCGAGGAGCCCCGGGCGGGCATCGTGACCGCTGCCGAGCGCGCCGGGGCGCTCGGGATGCTCGACCTCGGCCGGGACGCGAGCGCCGCGCGGCGCGCCGTCGCGGAGCTGGGCCGCCGGCTCGGCAGCACGGGTCGGGGCGCCGGCACGGACACGGGCACGGACACCAGCACCGGAACCGGCCGTGGCCCCGGCACCGGCAGCTACGGCGTGCGGGTGCCTCCGGGCTGCCCGCTCGGGCCCGGCGACCTGCCGGCCGCGGTGGACACGATCCTGCTCGCCGACCCCGCCTCGCACACCGAGGAGCAGGTTGCCGCCTGGGCCGCGGCGCCCGGGCGGCCCCGGGTGTGGGCCGAGGTCACCAGCCTGGCGGAAGCCACGGCCGCCGTGACGGCCGGGGCGGGCGCGCTCGTCGCCAAGGGGCACGAGGCCGGAGGCCGGGTGGGCGAGGCCACCACCTTCGTCCTGCTCCAGCAGCTGCTCGGGGACGAGGAGATCCGCGTACCCGTACGGGCCTGGGGCGGGATCGGGCCGCACACGGCGGCCGCGGCCGTCGCGGGCGGAGCCGCCGGTGTGCTGATCGACGTGCAACTCGCCCTGACCGTCGAGGGCGAGGCGTCGCTGCCGCAGGAAGTGGCCGCTGCACTCCGGGCGATGGACGGCTCCGAGACGCGGCTGGCCGACGGGCACCGGGTGTTCGCACGGCCCGACCTGACACCGCCCGACGGGCCGGTGCACGCGCTGCTCGGCGCCCGGGACCTGCGCACGCAACTGCTGCCCGTCGGGCAGGACGGGGCCTCGGCCGGCCGGCTGGCCGCGCGGTACCGGACGACCGGCGGCGTGCTCCAGGCCGTACGGGCGGCCATCACCGAACATCTGGCGGCCGCCGTGCGGGCCCGTCCCCTCGGGCGGCCGCTCCCCGTAGCGCAGGGGCCGATGACCCGGGTGAGCGACCAGGCGGCCTTCGCCGAGGCCGTGGCCGCCGCGGGCGGGGTCCCGTACCTCGCGCTCGCGGTGATGGAGGGCCCGGACGTACGCCGGCTGCTGGCCGGGACCGCCGAGCGGCTCGGGGACCTGCCCTGGGGCGTGGGGCTGCTCGGCTTCGCCCCGCCCGCGCTGCGGCGCGAGCAACTGGCGGCGGTGACCGAAGCCCGCCCGCCGTACGCGATCATCGCCGGCGGCACCCCGGCGCAGGCGGCCCCGCTGGAGGCGGCCGGCATCCGCACGCATCTGCACGTGCCCTCGCCCGGCCTGCTGGAGCGGTATCTCGCCGAGGGAGCGCGGCGGTTCGTCTTCGAGGGGGCGGAGTGCGGCGGACACGTCGGGCCGCGCGCCTCGTTCCCGCTGTGGGAGGAGCAGATCGAACGGCTGCTCGCCTGCCCCGAACCGGAGGCTCTGGACCTGCTGTTCGCGGGCGGGATCCACGACGAGCGGTCCGCCGCGATGGTGGTGGCGGCCGCGGCCCCGCTGGCCGAGCGGGGCGCACGGGTCGGGGTGCTGATGGGCACCGCCTACCTGTTCACCGAGGAGGCCGTGGCGGCGGGCGCGGTCCTGCCGGGCTTCCAGCGGGCGGCGGTGGAGTGTGCGCACACCGTCCTGCTGCGCACCGCGCCCGGCCATGCCACGCGGTGCGCGGCCACCCCGTACGCCGAGACCTTCGAGGCGACCCGGCGGCGGCTCGCCGAGAGCGGCGTCCCGCCGCGCGAGATGTGGGAGGAGTTGGAGCGGCTGAACCTCGGGCGGCTGCGGATCGCCAGCAAGGGCCTGCGGCGCGCCGCCGACGGCGGCCGGCTGGAGCACGTCGCGGAGGAACAGCAGCAAACCGACGGCCTGTTCATGCTCGGACAGGTCGCCGCCCTGCGCACGGCAACCACCACGGTCGCCGCGCTGCACGCGCAGGTCACCGACGGGGCCACCGCGCTGCTGGAACGCCGGGCCCGGGACTTCGCCGCGCCGGCGGCGGCCAGGGCGGCCGACCCGCTCGACATCGCCATCGTCGGCATGGCCTGCGCCTACCCCGGCGCCCCGGACCTCGCCGCCTACTGGTCCATGGTCCTCGCCGGGACGGACGCCGTGACCGAGGTGCCGGCCGAACGCTGGGACCCCGCGCTCTACTACGACGCCGACCCGGCCCGAGCCGGGGAGCGCACCCCCTCACGCTGGGGCGGCTTCCTGGGCCCGGTGCCCTTCGACGCCCTCGCACACGGCATCCCGCCCGCCTCCCTGACCGGGATCGAGCCGGTGCAGCTCCTGGCCCTGGAGATCTCGGCGCGGGCCCTCGCGGATGCGGGCTACGGCAAGGACCGCGCCTTCGACCGTTCCCGGACCTCGGTGGTCTTCGGCGCGGAGGCCGGTACCGAACTGGCCGGCGCGTACGGGCTGCGCGCCCTGCACCCGGCCTACCTGGGCGAACTCCCACCCGAGCTGGACGAGCAGCTGCCCCGGCTCACCGAGGACTCCTTCCCCGGCATCCTCGCCAACGTCATCGCGGGCCGGGTCGCCAACCGCCTCGATCTGGGCGGAGCGAACTGCACGGTCGACGCCGCCTGCGCCTCGTCCCTCGCCGCGCTGGACCTCGCCTGCCGTCAGCTGCGGGACGACGACAGCGACATGGTGCTGTGCGGGGGCGCCGACGTGCACAACGGCATCAACGACTATCTGATGTTCGCCTCCGTCCGCGCCCTGTCGCCCGGCGGTCGCTGCCGTCCCTTCGACGCGGCCGCCGACGGGATCGCGCTGGGCGAGGGGGTGGGCGCGCTCGTCCTGAAGCGGCTCGCGGACGCGGAGCGCGACGGCGACCGGGTGTACGCCGTGATCAAGGCGGTCGGCGCCTCCAGCGACGGCCGGTCGCTCGGCCTGACCGCACCCCGGCCGGAAGGCCAGCGGCGGGCCCTGGAGCGGGCCTACGAGCGGGCCGGCATCGCCCCGGGCGAGGTGGGCCTGATCGAGGCGCACGGCACCGGCACGGTGGTCGGCGACAGCACCGAACTGGCGGTGCTGAGCGCGCTGTTCACCGCCTCCGGGGCCGCTGCCGGATCGTGCGCGCTGGGCTCGGTGAAATCCCAGCTCGGGCACACCAAGTGCGCGGCCGGGCTGGCCGGACTGATCAAGGCGGCCCGCGCGGTCCACACGGGCGTGCGGCCGCCGACCCTGCACATCGACACGCCGAACCCGGCCTGGCGGGCGGAGACCAGCCCCTTCTCCTTCGACGCCGAGGCCCGGCCCTGGGCGGTGCCCCCGGAACGGCGGATCGCGGGGGTGAGCGCCTTCGGCTTCGGTGGGACCAACTACCACGCCGTGGTGGCCGGTTACGCGGGCGCCGAGGAGCCCCGGCACGGCCTGGAGGAGTGGCCGGCCGAGCTGTTCTGCTTCCGCGGCAGCGACCGGCGGGCGGCGGGCCGGGCGATGGCGCGGCTCGCGGCCCGGCTGGAGGAGAACGACGCGGCCGGGCGCCCCTGGGCCCTGCGGGACCTCGCGGCCGAGGCGGCCGGGGACTGCGGCCCGGTCCAGGTGGCGGTCGTGGCCGCCGATACGGACGAGCTGAGGGCCCGGCTGGAAGGTGCCCGGGCCTTCGCGCCGGGCACCGGGGTCCACGTACGGGGGGAGTCGGCGGAGCCGGGGGCGACCGCCTTCCTGTTCCCCGGGCAGGGCAGCCAGCGGCCGGGCATGCTCGGTGATCTGTTCATGGCGTTCCCCGCCCTGCGCGGGCTCCTGGACGCGGCTCCGGGGACAGTGGTGTCGGCGATGTTCCCGCCGGCGGCTTTCACCGCCGAGGGGCGGGCGGCGCAGCGGGCCGCGGTCACCGACACCCGGGTGGCCCAGCCGGCCCTCGGTCTGGCGGGAGCAGCGGCGCACCAGCTGCTCGGCGAGCTCGGCGTACGGCCGGACTGTGTGGCCGGGCACTCGTACGGGGAGCTCAGCGCGCTGTGGGCGGCGGGTGCGTACGACACGGAGAGCCTGTTGCGGCTGAGCGGGCGCCGGGCCCAGGCGATCGTGGCCGCCGCCGGCGCGGATCCCGGGTCGATGGCGGCGGTGTCGGCGGCGCCGGAGGAGGTGCGGGAGGTCGCGGCCCGCGCCGGGTGCGTGGTGGCGAACCACAACGCGCCCCGGCAGTGTGTGATCTCGGGCCCGACGGCGGCCGTGGCCGCGGCGGTGGCCGCGCTGCGGGAGGCCGGGCTGTCCGCGGAGCCGATCCCGGTGGCGTGCGCGTTCCACAGCGAGGTGGTGGCGGGTGCGGCGACGGCGCTCGCCGAGGAGCTGGCGGGGACCGCGGTGACCGCGCCGGGCATCCCCGTCTGGTCGAACACGACCGCCGGCCCGTATCCGGCGTCGGCCGAGGGCGTACGAAGCCTTCTGGCCGGGCAGGTCGCGCAGCCGGTCCGGTTCGTGGAGCAGGTGGAGGCCATGTACGCGGCCGGTGTCCGGACGTTCGTCGAGGCGGGGCCCGGCCGGGTCCTGTCCGGCCTGGTCGGCCGGAT
Organism: Streptomyces sp. NPDC054849; assembly: GCF_053610945.1. NCBI lineage: Bacteria > Bacillati > Actinomycetota > Actinomycetes > Kitasatosporales > Streptomycetaceae > Streptomyces > Streptomyces sp. NPDC054849. Next base: position 53,419 of record NZ_JBSGZI010000023.1, on the reverse strand, counting down.
CCTGGGCGACCGCCCGCACACGGTGGTCCCGCTGGACGTTCCGGGCGAGCACGGGCTGGTCCGGCTGGTCACGGCGCTGGCGGAACTTGCGGCGGCGGGCGTGCCGGTGGCGCCGGAGGCGCTGTTCCGCGGCAGGACCTCGCGCCTGCCGGACCGGGCCCCGCGCCGGCCGGGCTGGCTGGTGGACGGCCACCTGGTCCGCACCGCGGACGGCACACCGGTGGCGGGCGGTCTGCGCCCGGCCCGCCGGGTGTCTGCGACGGTTGCGGGTGGGGGTGCGGTCACGGCCGCCGGGGCCCATGGGGCCGCGGGCGCCGGTGCGGGTGGGGGGTCGGGTCGCGCCACGGGCGGCGCTGCGGGCCCGGGTTGGGCCCTGGGTGCGGGAGCGGGTGCCGGTGTGGGCGCGGGCGTGGGCGCGGGCGCGGGAACAACTGCCGGTGCGGGCGAGGCTACCGGTGCGGCTGCCGGTGGGGGGTCGGCCACCGTCGACGGTGCGGGCGCGGGTGCCGGTGGGGGGCCTGCATGGGCGGCACGCGCCGGCGCGGGCGCGGCACCCGGTGCCGATCGGCGCGACGAGGCGATATTGGAGTACCTCCGGGGCACCCGCCAGCTGGTCGAGGCGCAACGGGACGTCCTGTTGGGCTACTTGGGTGTGGCGGCGCCCTCGGGCGCGGGGATCCCCACCACCGGGCCGGATCACCTCGGGCGGCCCGTGGCCGAGGCGGCCGGGCAGGCCGCGGGACGCCCGGTTGGGCCGGGCGCCGTGCCCGATCCCCGGCCCACGGCCGGGACCCCCGTCCCCGCCGGCCCCTGGGCCGGACCGTGGCCCGCAGCCGAAGCGGGCGGCACGGCCGCCGTCCCGGGCGAGCCGCAGGGCGCAGCGCCGGCCCCCTGGCCCGCAGCCGGGACATCCGGCAGCTCCGCCCCCCTCGCCGAAGTGGCGGGCCCTGGCGGCCAGGCGCTCACCCCGCACCGTGGCGGAGCCCGCTCCGCGGACGAGGTGATGGAGGTGGTCCTGGAGATCGTCCACACACGGACCGGATACCCCTTGGACATGCTCGACCCCGGACTCGACCTGGAGGCGGACCTCTCCATCGACTCCATCAAGCGCGTGGAGATCATCGGCGCCCTGGCCGACCGGATCGGCCTCCCCCAGGACGCGGGCGGCTCCGCCGAGGCCGCGGTCGAGGAGCTCTCCCGGATCAAGACCCTGCGCCGGATCGTGGACTGGGTCACCGCCCACACCGGCGCACCGGCGCCGGAATCCGGGCCGGCGGCGACCGCGCAGCCCGCCGCGGAACCGGTCGCCCGGCTACGGGTGGACACGGTCCTCGCCCCGGCGGCCGGCGGCGACCCGGATTCCCTGCGCGGCCTGCGGATCGGGGTGGTCGAGGACGGCCAGGGCATCGCCCTCGCCCTCGTCACCGCCCTGGACGTGCGGGGCGCCGAGGCGACGATCCTGCCTGAAGCGGAACCAGGGTCCGAGGCCGCGACCGGGGCCGGGACCGGAAGTGGGAACGGAACCAACACCGGGCTCCGGGCCGGGCTCGACGGGATCGTCGATCTGTCCGCCCTGCGGGCGGGGGCCGAGCCCGTGTTGCCCGAGGCGTTCCCGGGCCTGCGGCTGGCCCTGGCCGGGGGGGTCCGCCGGCTGCTGCTCGTGGGCGCTCCCGGCTCCCCCGGCGGCGCGGGCCTGCACGGCTTCGCCCGCAGTGCGGCACTCGAATTCCCCGGCACCCTCGTCCGTGCCGTGGACGTCCACCCCAAGGAGGATCCGGAGCAGATCGCCGCACAGCTCCTCGCCGAGCTGTGCAGCGACGCGGCCGACGGCGCAGCCTCCGTCGGGTACACGGCCGAGGGAACGCGCGTGACCCGCCTCCCGGTGCCCGCCCCCCTGCTCACCTCCGGCGGGCCGCCGGTCCTGGAGCCCGGCTCGGTGGTCCTGCTCACGGGCGGGGCCCGCGGGATCACCGCCCGCACCGCGCTCGCACTGGCCCGCGCCACCGGATGCCACGTCGAACTGGTCGGGCGCACCCCTGAACCGGCCGCTGAGCCCGACGCCTTCGGGCAGGCGCAGGACCGGGTCGCGCTGCGCGCCGCCCTGATCGCCTCGGGGCTCCGTACGCCCGTGGAGATCGAGGCGGCTGCCTCGCGGATCCTCGCCGAGCGCGAGGTACGGGCCACGCTGGCCGCCCTCGCCACCGCCGCGGCCTCCGTCCGCTACCACTGCGCGGACGTCACCGACGAGCGGGCCGTGCGGGCCGTCGTGGCCGGCGTACGGGACCGCCACGGCCGGCTGGACGGCATCGTGCACGGGGCCGGGGTCCTGCGCGACGGGCTGCTGCGCGACAAGCAACCGGCGGACTTCACCGAGGTGTTCACCACGAAAGTGGCCGGCGCCCGCCACCTGGCCGCCGCGGCAGCCGAGCACGGCGCATGGCCCGCGCCCCGCTTCCTGGCGCTCTTCGGCAGCGTCGCCGGCGTCTACGGCAACCGCGGGCAGAGCGACTACGCCGCGGCCAACGATGCCCTCGACCGCCTCGCGCACACCTGGGCGGAGTCCTTCCCGGGCCGGGTGCTGTCCGTCGACTGGGGCCCCTGGGCGGCCGAGGCGGGCGGGATGGTCACCCCCGAGCTGGAGCGTGCGTACGCCCGGCGCGGCATCCCGCTCATCGCGCCGGACGCGGGTACCGCCGCGTTCCTCGCCGAACTGGCGTACGGGACCGACGTACAAGTGGTCCTGATGGCCTCCGCGGAGGAGGGCCGGGGCGATGAGTGAGCAGTGGCGGCAGCACGGGCCCCTCCCGACCGATGCCGCGATCGTCGGAATGGGCGCGGTGTTCCCGGGGGCCGCCGACCTGGCGGCGTACCGGCGCAATCTGCTGGCCGGTACGGACTCCATCGGCGAGGTCCCGCCGGGGCGCTGGGATCCCGAGGTGTACTACGACCCGGAGGGCGCCGACGGACCCGCGGCCGGCGACCGGTTCTACTGCCGTCGGGGCGGCTTCGTCGACGGTCTCGCCACCTTCGACCCGACCCGGTTCGGGATCATGCCGGCCGCCGTGGAGGGGGCCGAGCCGGATCAGATGCTGGCCCTGCACGCGACGGCCGAGGCGATCGCCGACGCGGGCGGCGAGGCACGGCTGCCGGCCGACCGCTCCCGGATCGGGGTCGTGCTGGGGCGCGGCGGGTTCATGGGTGTGGCCACGGCCCGTCTCGATCAACGGGTGCGCACGGCACACCAGTTGGCGCAGACCCTGCGGGAGCTGGCGCCGGAGCTGGGCGAGCGGCGGATCGCGGCGGTGCGGTCGGCGTTCCAGGACGCGCTGGGGCCGGAGCGGCCGGACGCGTCGATCGGGCTGGTGCCGAGCTTCACCGCGGCCCGGACCGCGAACCGGCTGGACTTCCGCGGCCCCGCCTACACGCTCGACGCGGCCTGCGCCTCCTCCCTGCTGGCGGTCGACCAGGCGGTGGGGCTGCTGACCGCCGGGCGGTGCGACGCGGTGGTCGCGGGGGCGGTGCACCACTGCCACATCGCGACGCTGTGGAGCGTGTTCACGCAGCTGCGGGCGCTCAGCCCGAGCGAGCGGATCCGGCCGTTCGACCGCAGGGCGGACGGGACCCTGCTGTCCGAGGGCACCGGGGTGGTACTGCTGAAACGGCTGGCGGACGCGGAGCGCGACGGCGACCGCGTCTACGCCGTCATCCGCGGGACGGGCGTGGCGGGGGACGGCCGGGCGGCGAGCCTGATGAGCCCGCTCGTCGCGGGCCAGGTGCGGGCCCTGGAGCGGGCCTGGCAGGAGGCGGGCCTGGACCCGCGGGCGCCGGGCGCGCTGGGGCTCCTGGAGGCGCACGGTACGGGCACGCCGGTGGGGGACACCGCCGAACTGGACACGCTCGCACAGGTGTTCGGCCCCGGCGGGCCGGGAGGGCCGGGAGGGCCGCCGATCGGCTTCGGTTCGGTGAAGTCGATGCTCGGGCACACCATGCAGGCCTCGGGCATGGCCGGGCTGATCAAGGCGGCGCTCGCGGTGCACGAGGGGGTGCTGCCGCCGACGCTGCACCTGGAGGAACCGCACGCGGACCTGGCCCGGACCCGGATGCGGCCGGTCACGGCGGCCGAGCCGTGGGAGCGCGGGCCTGCGCCGCGCCGGGCCGGGGTCAACGCGTTCGGCTTCGGCGGGATCAACGCGCACGTGGTGCTGGAGGAGGCTCCGTCGGCACTGCGCCCACCGCTTCCGGTGAGGCGGTTCCTGCCGCTGGGGGCCCCAGTGCCGCTGGGGGCCCCGGCCGCACCGGTGGGGCCGGCCGCGCGAGGCGGCGTACTCCTGATCGGTGCGGACACGACGGCGGAGCTGTCGGCCCGGCTGGCGTCCGCCTCGCCGGTGTCGGGCGGCGACGGGCCCTGCCGGGTCGCGGTGGTCGGGCCGACGCCGCAGCGGCTCGCGCTGGCCGCCAAGGCGGTGGCACGCGGGCGGCCGTGGCGGGGGCGCGGGGACGTGTGGTTCACACCGGACCCGCTGGGCGGCCGGGTGGCGTTCCTGTTCCCGGGCCTGGAGCCGGAGTTCGCGCCGGTGGTGGACGACGTGGCGGAGCGGCTCGCGCTGCCGGCGCCCCGGCTCACGCGGGGCGCGTCGCTCGTGGAACGGGCTCTGGACGCGCTCGCGACGGGCCGCTTCTTCGCCCGGGTACTGCCCTTGCTCGGCGTCGAGGCGGATGTACTGGCGGGCCACAGCCTGGGCGAATGGGCGGCGATGGTGGCAGCGGGGATGTACCCGCAGGAGGCGGCCGACACCTTTCTGGACTCGCTGCGGCCGGGCGACCTGAGGGTCCCGGACCTCGTGTACGCGGCGTTGGGCTGCGGTGCGCAGCGCGCGGAGGCGGCGCTCCACGGTCTGGACCGGGTGGTGGTCAGCCACGACAACTGTACGCACCAGTCCGTCGTGTGCGGTGAGCCGCAGGACGTGGAGACCGTGGTCGCGCGGTTGCGCGGCGACGGGGTGCTGGGCCGGGAACTGCCGTTCCGTTCGGGCTTCCACACCCCGATGTGGGAGCCGTACCTCGGCCAGGTCCGTGCCGCCTTCGACCGGCTGCCGTTGCGGGCCGGCTCCCTTCCGGTGTGGTCGGCCACCACGTGCGCGCCGTTCCCGTCCGCCCCGCAGGACGTACGGGACCTGGTGGTCCGCCACCTCCTGGAGCCGGTCCGCTTCCGCGAGCTGACGCTGCGACTGTACGAGGAGGAGGGCGTGCGCAGCTTCGTCACCCTGGGCCCGGGCAGCCTGCCGGGCTTCGTCGAGGACACCCTGCGCGACCGCCCCCACCTCTCGGTGGCCGTCTCCTCGCCCCGCCTGGACGGCCTGGCGGCCCTCCGCCGCGCATGCGCCGCACTCTGGGCCGAGGGACACGCCCCGCACTGGAAGCCCCTGGCCGAAACGACGGCCGCACCAGGGGCTGTCGGACCTGTGGCGCCGGGGGCGACGGGCTCGCGCGGGACGATCGGCGAGCGCGCGGACAGCGGGCGCGCGGACGGCGGGCGCGCCGGTGTCCGGGACTCGGCCGGTGGGCCCGGGCGCAGTGTGCCGCTGGACCTCGGGTCTCCGCTGGTCCGCCTCGGAGAGACGGCCCGGGCTTCCCTGGCCGGCCTCCTCGGGGGACCTGCAGTGGACCGGGCCCGGCCGACAGGCGCTCCCCCTGCTCCGGCTCCGGTGGCGGGAGCGGGAGCGGACCGGCCGGTGCTGCTGACCGCTCTGGACGCGGTGCTGGCCGAGACCGGGTCGGCCGCGCGGGCCGTCACCGAGGCCTGGTCGGCCGCCGGACCACCGGAGCGCCCCGCAGAGGTCCTGGAAGCGGCCCCGGCAGCGGCCCCGGCCCAGGGTGTCCACGGTGCGGGAAGGACCCCCGGAAAGCACACCCTCCACCTCTCCCTCGCCACGCAGCCCTCCGTACGCGACCACTGCGTGTACCTTCAGCCGGACGGCTGGCCGGAGGACTCCGACCGGTTCCCCGTCGTGCCCATGACCACCATGCTGGAGCTGGCCGCCGACGCCGCACGGCGGTACGCCCCGCCCGGCCTCGCCGTCCTCGGCTACGAAGACGTACGGGCCCTGCGGTGGCTCGCCGTCGAGCCGGCCGTCGACGTCGAGGTCTCCGTCCGCGGGGACGGGCCCGGCCGGATGCGGGTCGGCCTCGGCGCGTACGCCTCGGTGGTCGTGCTCCTCGGCGAGCGGTACGGGGAGCCGCCCGCGCCCGACGACACGCCCCTGCGCGACGCCGGCCCCGCGCCGGTCAGCGCCGCCGCCCTCTACCGGGACCGGTGGATGTTCCACGGCCCGCGTTTCGCCGGCGTCCACGAGGTGCGGACCGTCGGCTCGGACGGCATCCACGGGGTCCTGCGGGCCCTGCCCGACCCGGGCGCCCTGCTCGACGCCGCAGGGCAGCTCTTCGGGCACTGGATGCAGCTGCGGCTCCCGGTGGACCGGCTGGTGTTCCCGGCCACCGTGGACCACATCCGGTTCTACGGGCCCCCGCCCACCCCCCACGAGCTGGTCGCCGCCACGGCCCGGATCCGCGAGGTGCACGACGTCACCGTGCGCGGTGACCTCGAACTGCGCCGGGCCACGGGTGAGGTGTTCGCCCGGATCGAGGGGTGGACGTACCGCCGGTTCGGCGCCGACGAGCGGGTCTGGCCGATGAAGTTCACCCCGGAGGTCTGCGGCATCGGTGAACCCCGGCCCGAGGGCTGGTGCCTGGCCCGGCGCCGCTGGACCGATCCCGCCTCCCAGGAGCTGGTGATGCGCCGCTACCTCGGTGTCGCCGAGCGCGCGGCCTACGAGCGGCTGTCGCCGCGGGCCCGGGCGCCCTGGCTGCTCGGCCGGATCGCCGCCAAGGACGCGCTGCGCGGCCTGCTGTGGGACGGCGGGGCCGGGCCGGTCTTCCCGGTGGAGGTGCCGGTCGGCAACGACCCGGCCGGCCGGCCGCTGGCCGAGGGCCCCCTGACCCGCGGCTTCCGGCTGTCGATCGCCCACAAGGACCGGATCGCGGTCGCCCTCGCGCACCCGGCCCTGCCGGTCGGCATCGACGTGGAGCCGGTGACCACCGACCCGGACGCGCTGATCCGGATCGCCCTCGGGCCGGACGAACTGCGCCTCGGCGAACGGCTGGCCGCCCGCGACGGCACCGTCCTGCCGGCCGCGCTCACCGCACTGTGGTGCGCCAAGGAGGCCGCGGCCAAGGCGGACGGCGGCGGGCTGGGCGGCCGGCCGCGGGACTGGCGGGTGGCCGAGGACCCGGATACCGGATTCCTGTCGGTGACGTCCCCGGACGGACGCCCGTACCCGATCCGCACCACCGCGCTCACCCTCGCACCGCTCGCCCTCGCACCGCTCGCCGTCACACCGCTCGGCACGCCGGCCTCCACCCCGCGTACCGGCACCCCACCCGCCGGCGCACCGCTCGACCACGTCGTCGCCTGGACCGCCCACCCCGCGACTCCCTCCCCCGTCCCCTTCCACCTCACGGAGACCCGTCATGGCACCTGACATCCTCGCCGAGATCACGGACATGCTCGTGGAGATCGTCGGCGACGAGTACCTCCTCGCGGAGGAGGTCACGATGAAGACCACGTTCAACGAGGACCTCGCCCTGGAGAGCATCGAGTTCGTCGCCCTCGCCGAGCTGCTCCACCACCGCTACGGCGCCGAGGTGGACCTGATGGGCTTCCTGGCCGAGAAGGACATGGACGCCATCCTGGCCATGTCCGTCGGCGAACTCGTCACCCACATCGGCCGGATCACGCACACCTCCCTGGCCCGGGCCTCGGCGGGGACCTCGCCCGCCTCGGCCGGCTGAGCCCGCCATGGCCTTCGTCCTCGCGGGCTCGCTGCGCGTCCACGTCCAGCGTCTCCCGTCCGGCGCCCCCGCCCCCGTCGGCTCGGACCCCCACGCCGGAGCCGCCGACCGGCCCGTCGTGGTGTTCCTGCACGGCCTGGTCGTCGACAACCTCTCCTCCTTCTACTGCCCCCTGGCCGTGCCGGTGGCCCGGTCCGGGCACGAGGTCGTCCTCTACGACCTGCGCGGCCACGGCCGCACCGAACGCCCCGCCGCGGGCTACGACAGCCGCACCGCCGTACGGGACCTCTTCGCCCTGCTGCGTGCGCTGGACCTCGGGCAGCGCTCGGTCCACCTGGTCGGCAACAGCTACGGCGGGACCCTCGCCCTGCACGCCGCCCTGGCCCGGCCCGACCTCGTCACGGGGCTCACCCTCCTCGAACCCCCGCTCGGCGGCGCCTGGGTGGAGAACATGGTCGACACCCTGTCCGCCGCCGCGCTCAGCCTGGAGGACAGCCCGGTGCCCGCCGAGCTGCTCACCCTGCGCCTGCGCAAGGCCGCCAACCTCACGGCCATCGCCGACGCCCTCCTCAACCGGACCACGCTCATCGACGACATCGCCGCGAGCCGGACCTTCTGCCCGGCCGACTACGCCCGGCTGCACTGCCCGGTGCTGGTCGTCTGCGGCGAGCACTCCGAACTGGTCCCGGGAGCCGGGGAGCTGGTCCGCCACGCCCCGTACGGCGCCCTGCGGATCCTGCCGGGGCTGGGCCACGACGTCCTGAAGGAGAGCACCGGGGTCCTACGGGAATCCGTGCTCGCCCATCTCGGCACGGCGGCCGTGGTGGCGGCCCGGCCGCGGGCGGGGGTGCTGGTGCCATGAAGGTGCTGTTCACGGTGCCGCCGCTGGCGGGGCACGTCAATCCGACCGTGGCCGTCGGGGCCGAACTGGCCGCCCGCGGGCACGAGATCGCCTGGACGGGTCCGGCCACCGCGCTGGCCCGGCTGCTGCCCGCCCAGGCCCGGATCCTGCCGGCCGGCGAGGACGTGGGCGGGGGCTACTCGGCGCTGCACGAGCGCTGGCGCGATCTGCGCGGGGTCGGGGCGCTGCGGTTCCTCTGGGAGGAGGCCCTGGTGCCGCTGGCCCGGGCGATGGTCCCCGGGGTGACGCGGGCCGTCCGGGCCTTCGCGCCGGACGTGCTGGTCGCCGACCAGCAGGCACTGGCCGGACCGCTGGTGGCCCGGCGGCTCGGCGTTCCGTGGGCGACGTCCGCCAGTACGTCGGCCGAACTGACCCGGCCCTTCGCGGACTTCCCGAAGGTCGGCGAGTGGGTGGCCGGGCAGATCTCCGGCCTGGTGGCGGAGTACGGCGCGGCGCGGGATCCGGGAGGCTGGGACCCGCGGTTCTCCGAGCGGCTGGTGCTGGTCTTCTCCACACCCGAACTCGTGGGGCCCGCCGGTGACTTCCCGCCGCATCACGCCTTCGTCGGGCCGGCCTTCGGGGCCCGACCGGCCTCGCCCGGCTTCCCCTGGCAGCGGCTGGACCCGGCACGGCGACGGGTTCTGGTGTCCCTGGGGACCCTCAACCAGGAGGCGGGCGCCCGGTTCTACGGCGCGGTGCTCGGGGCGGCCGAACGGCTGGCCGATGAGGTCCAGTTCGTACTGGCGGCGCCCTGCGCACTGGTCGGGGCGGCTCCGGACCACGTACTGCTCCAGGAGAGCGTCCCGCAACTGGACCTGCTGCCGCACCTGGACGCGGTGGTCTGCCACGCCGGCCACAACACCGTCTGCGAGGCCCTCGCGCACGGGCTGCCGCTCGTCGTCGCCCCGATCCGGGACGACCAGCCGATCGTGGCCCAACAGGTGGTGGAGGCCGGAGCCGGTGTCCGGGTGCGGTTCGGCAGGACCCGGGCCGAGGAACTGCGCGACGCGCTCACGGCCGTGCTGGACGAGCCCGGCCCCCGCCGGGCCGCCCGGCGGATCCAGGCCTCATTCGCCGCGGCGGGCGGGGCTGCCGCCGCGGCCGACCGGTTGGAGAAGCTGATATGACGCCACCCCCGCTCTCCCGGGTCCCGTGGACCTCCGTGGTGCTCCTGGCCGCGCTCGGCGCGGGCACCGTACGCGCCGGGCGCCGGCTGCGGGCGATCCCGGTGCTGCCGGTGACCTCGTCCGCGGCGGCAGGGGTGCCGCGTGCCGCCGGGTGGCGGCTGCTCACCGCCCGGGGGGTCGAACCCGATGCGGCTACCTTCCTCGCCGCCTGCGCGTACGCCGAGGGGGAGGGTCTGCGGGTACTGGACCTGCTGCCCGCGGACCTGCCCGCCGAGCGGGCGCTGGGGCTGCTGCGTCTGGTCGACCCCGTCCGCCACCGGCACGACCGGCTGGGCGAGGGGCGCGGGGCCGGGTTCGCCGTGCTCGTCACCGAGGAGGTGCTGGCGCGGGCCGGTGTGGATCCGGCCGGGCCCCGCCGGGATCCGGCCGGACTCCTCGCCCTGACCCGCCGGTTGAAGGAGTACGCCGCCGACGCCACGGGGCTGGCCGTCGCCCCCGGCCTGAGCTGCTCAGGGACCGGGGAGACCACGGGTCCGGCGCGGGCCGCCGAGCTGCGGGCCCAGGGGCTCCCGCCGGGGGCGCTGGCCGCAGCGCAGCTCGTCGGGCTGGCGCTGCTGGCGGTCGCCGCCGCCCGCCAGGGCCGGTGGGGCGCCGCCGCGGCGGGGCTGTACTGGCTCCAGCCGTACCTCGCGCTCGGCGGGCCCGGCTCCCCGCTGCGGCCCGCGGATCTGGTCCGGGCCACCGCGGCCCGGCCGGTACGCTCCCTCGGCGCCGCCCTGCGTACGGCCGCGGCGGCCGGCCGGTCCCCGGCCGGCGGTGACACCGCACCGGACACCGCGGCCCGGGCGGCCGCCTACCGGCACGAACTGGCGGCAGGAACCGGGCACTTCCTCGAACCGCGCCGCACGGACTGCCCGTGGTGCGGCTCCGGCCGGCTCACCGTGCGGGTCCGGGTGCCGGACCTGCTGCAGGGCAAGCCGGGCCGCTTCACCCTGGAGCAGTGCGCGGACTGCGGGCACGTCTTCCAGAACCCCCGGCTCACCCCGGAGGGACTGGAGTTCTACTACCGCGACTTCTACGACGGGCGCGGCGGCGAGGGCGCGGGCACGGTCTTCGGAAGGCTGGGAGCCGCCTACCGGGGGCGCGCCGAGATGCTCCTCCCCCACGCCGACCCGCTGTCCTGGCTCGATGTGGGCACCGGGCACGGCCACTTCTGCAATGCGGCCCGGGCCGTCTGGCCGCGGACCCGGTTCGACGGTCTCGACATGGGCGAGGGGGTCCGCGAGGCCGAGCGGCGCGGCTGGGTGGAGAGCGGGTTCCAGGGCCAGTTCCCGGAGTTCGCGTCGAAGCTGGCGGGCCAGTACGAGGTGGTCAGCATGTACCACTACCTGGAGCACACCCGGGATCCGCTCGCCGAACTGGACGCGGCGGCCACCGTCCTCGCCCCCGGCGGGTTCCTGACCATCGAGCTGCCCGACCCTGAGTCCCGGATGGCCCGGCTCCTCGGTCCGGCGTGGCTGCCCTGGTTCCAGCCGCAGCACCAGCACCTCCTCCCCGCGGCGAATCTGCGCGAGGCGCTGGCCGACCGGGGGTTCACCGTCCTCGCCGAGGAGCACGGCCCGGCCCATCAGGGCAACGACTTCTTCGGCGCGGTGGCCCTCACGGCGACGCGGCTGGCCCCGGATCCGGACCGGCCGTGGGGTCCCCCGGCCACGCCCCGCACCCGGGCCCTCGCAGCGGCCGTACGGGTGGCCGCACTGCCGTGCTTCGCCGGCGCGGCCGTGCTCGACGCCCTGCGTACGGCGGCGGCCCGGCGCACGGACGGCGGAAACGCCTACCGGATGCTGGCCCGCAAGGACGCCCTGTGACGGCCGCGAAGCCCCCCGGCCGCCGGGAAGCCACACCGGCCACGGCCCCCGGGCAGCCCCGGTCGGGGCTGCGCACCGCGGGAACCACCGACCCCCCGACCACGGCCCGGACGGGCGCTGCCGACCCCACTCCCAGGGGCAACGCCGAAATCACCGCCGGCCCGGCCAAGACGGCCCGCGCCCCCGCCGCAGGCGACCCGGCCGGCCCCGCCGGAGACGGATCGGTCGGCCTCGCCGGAGACGGATCGGTCGGCCTCGCGGGCACCACCCAGGCAGGTCCGGCCGACGCCCTCCGCAGGGTCAACGCCACAGTCGCCTCCCGCCCGGGCCGGTCTGAGTCCGGCGCTCCCGCAGGAGAGGGATCTGCCGACCCCGCCGGAGGCGACCTGGCTCGGCGGGCCACCGCCGATCCGCTGTTCCGCCTCGTCGCCTACGCCCTGGAGGCCGCGCACGGCCGGCCCCCGGCCGCCGTGTGGAGCGCCCCGTACGTCTTCCACCTGGGCTCCCCCGGGCTGGTCGCGGCGGCCGGCTGGCCCACGGCCGCCGCCGCGGCCCCGCGCACCGACGGTCTGGTGCGGCTCAGCTCCCTCGGCCATCCCGCGGACAGCTGCGATCTGCCGCTGACCCTGTCAGGGCCGCCGCCCGCCGCCCCCGACTGGGCCACCCGGCCGTACGCCGTGCTGCGGGCGCTGGCCCGGGCCGGATACGGCCGCGGCGGGACCGATCTGCATGTGCAGGGCTCGCTCACAGGGGCGGCCGGGCTGGCCACGGCGGAGTCCGCCGACTGCGCGGTCGCTCTGGCGGTGGCCGACGTACACACGCCCGCTGGTGAGCAGCCCGACCGCGAGCACGTGGCCCGGCTGCTGGCCGAAGCCCTGCCGGACGGGGACCAGGGCCTGCGCCGGGCGGTGTTCTTCGCCCGGCCGGGCCGGGCCCTGCTGCTGAGCCCGGAGCCCCGGCGGCGACAGCGGTACGTCGCCTTCGACCCGGCCGCCTCGGGGACACGGCTGGTACTGCTCGCCGTCCGCGGCGAGGCGGCGGACCGGCCCGGGGAGCTGGCGCGGGCCGTGGCCTGCGCCCGCCGGGCCGGTGCGCTGAGCGCCTGGCCGCCCGGGCGGCGGCCGGGGCGGAGCGTGCTGGTGCTGCTGCCCGAGGCGCGCATGGCGGCGGTGCGGGCCGCGGTCACGGAGGACTTCCGCGACCGCGGCCGGCCCGTACCGCGGTTCCTGAACATCGCCGTGGCCGGGGCGGCCCGGCGCGAGGAATGACCACGCCCGGGCCCTCGAGCCCACCCGGAACACCCACCCCACCGGAGCACACCGACCACCAGGAGGACCACCCATGCCCACGCCCCTTCCCTCACCGACGGCGCGCGCGAGACGCAGGGTCCGCTGGTCCGCGCTCGTCGCCGGGATCGGCACGCTCGGCCTGCTGGGCGCCTTCACCGTGGCCAACTCACAGGCTGCGGAAAGCAGTTCCAGGCGGACGGGCGCCCCTGCCGCTGCCGCCGCCCTGCCCTCGTACGACCACGTGGTGGTCGTCGTGTACGAGAACAAGCAGTACGGCGAGATCATCGGCAGCGCCAACGCCCCGTACATCAACCAGCTCGCGAACGGCGGCGCGAGCCTGACCGCCATGAAGGCACTGACCCACCCCAGCCAGCCGAACTACTTCAACCTCTTCTCGGGGGCCACGCAGGGCATCACGGGGGACGGCTGCTACGTCCCGCAGTCGATGACGGCCCCCAATCTCGGCCAGGAGCTGATCGCGGCCGGCAAGACGTTCGCGACGTACAACGAGGACCTTCCGAGCGAGGGGTCCACCGCCTGCACGAACGGCCAGTACGCGCAGAAGCACAACCCGTGGTTCGCCTTCAAGAACGTTCCGCTGAACACCGGGAAGACGTGGACGCAGTTCCCGCAGAACAACTTCACCGCCCTGCCCCACCTGTCCTTCATCGTCCCGAACCAGTGCAACGACATGCACTCGTGCTCCGTCGGCACCGGTGACACCTGGACGAAGAACAACATCGACGCCTACGCGCAGTGGGCGAAGGCCAACAACAGCCTGCTGGTACTGACCTGGGACGAGGACAACTTCCTCGGCTCCAACCAGATCGCCACCGTCTTCTACGGGGCGCACGTCAAGACGGGCAAGTACGCCACGCCCTTCAACCACCACCATCTGCTGCGGACCTTCGAGGACCTGTTCGGTATGACGCACGCGGGCAACGCGGCCAACGTCCAGCCGATCAGCGAGGTATTCCAGAGCTCCACGGACCCCACGCCCACACCCACCCCCACGTCCACGCCCACCCCCACCCCCACCCCCACTCCGACGCCGACGCCGACGCCGACCACGGGTGAACTGAAGCTGGCCGACCCCGGCCCGAGGACCTGCAAGTTCAACCAGTCCTGCACCATCCAGCTCAGCGCCACCGGCGGCACTCCCCCGGTCCGGTACGCGGCCACCGGCCTGCCCTGGGGCCTGACCGTCGACGCCGTCACCGGCCGCATCAGCGGCAAACCGTGGGCCGGCGGCACCCTCCAGATCACCGCGACCGCCACCGACTCCAGGGGCGCCACCGTCACCGCCGCGTTCCCGCTCACCGTCAACTGGTTCTAGACACCTCCCGGGAGCCATCCGTGTACCTGTCGACCAGCCGGGCCTCGGACATCGCCGGGGACACCCGCATCCCGGTCCCCAAGGGCCCCCTGAGGGCCGTCCCCGGCACGGTGTTCGCGCTCGGACTGGTCAGCCTGGTCACGGACGTCTCCGCGGAGATGGTCACCGCCGTCCTGCCGCTGTACCTGATGGCCGGACTCGGCATGTCCCCGCTCGCCTTCGGCGCCCTGGACGGTCTTCACCAGGGCGCCACCGCGCTGCTGCGCCTCGCGGGAGGCCGGATCGCGGACCGCACCCGCCGCCGCAAGCTCGTCGCGGGCACCGGCTACGCGCTCTCTGCCGTCTGCAAGGCGGCCCTGCTCATCGTCACCACCCCCTGGTCGGTGGCGGCGGTGCTCGCCGCGGACCGGACCGGCAAAGGGCTGCGCACCGCCCCGCGCGATGCGCTGATCTCCCTGTCAGTCCCGCCCGAGCAGCAGGGCCGCGCCTTCGGGGTGCACCGCGCGCTGGACACGGCGGGCGCCCTGCTGGGGCCGCTGGCCGCGTTCGGCGTGCTGTGGGTGGCGGTGGACGGTTACGAGGCCGTGTTCACCGTGAGCTGCTGCATCGCCGTCCTGGGAGTGGTGATGCTCGCACTCTTCGTGCGGGAGGCTCCCGCCCCCGCGGCCGTCGCCGTCCGGGCTCCGCTGCCGCCGGTACGCACCCTGCTCCGGCTCCCCGGCCTGCGGCGGCTCTGCCTGACGGCCGCCGTGCTCGGCCTGTTCACCGTCGGTGACGGCTTCCTCTATCTGCTGCTCCAGCGCCGGCTGGACCTGTCGTTCGCGTACTTCCCGTTGCTGCCCGTCGGCACGGCGGGCGTGTTCCTGCTGGCCGCGCTGCCCGCGGGGCGGCTCGCCGACCGGCTCGGCCGTCGCCGGGTCTTCCTCGGCGGGCACGTGCTGCTGCTCGGCGCCTGCCTGCTGCTCCTGGCCCCGGCACCGGCCGGTGCGCTCCTGGTCGTCGGCGTGCTCGCGTCGCTCGGCCTGTTCTACGCGGCCACCGACGGGGTGCTGATGGCGGCCGCCGGGCCGCTGCTCCCGGCCGAGTTGCGCACCACCGGGCTCGCGGCGGTGCAGACCGCGCAGGCGCTGGCCCGGTTCGCGGGTTCGCTGCTCTTCGGGGCGGCCTGGACCCTCTGGGGGCCGGGCCCGGCGCTGTGCCTGGCGGCGGGCGGGCTGCTGCTGTCGCTGGCGCTGGTCGCCGTGTTCGGCGGGCCGCGGGCGGGCGAGCCGTCGTAGGGTCGGCCCATGCCGGAAACGCAGCGAACTCTTGAAGGCAGGGTGGCCCTCGTGGCCGGGGCGACGCGCGGCGCGGGCCGGGGCATCGCGGTCCAGCTGGGCGCGCAGGGCGCGACCGTGTACGTGTCGGGGCGCAGTACCACGGGCAGGCGCTCGGAGTACGACCGGCCCGAGACGATCGAGGAGACCGCCGAGCTGGTCACCGCGGCGGGCGGTCACGGGATCGCGGTGGTCGCCGACCACCTGGTGCCGGGCGAGGTCGAGGCGCTGGTCCGGCGGATCGACACCGAGGAGGGACGCCTCGACGTCCTGGTCAACGACATCTGGGGCGGGGAGCTGCTCTTCGAGTGGGACAGCACGGTCTGGGAGCACGACCTCGACAAGGGGCTGCGGCTGATGCGGCTGGCTGTGGAGACCCATGCCATCACCAGTCATTTCGCGGTGCCGTTGCTGCTGCGCGAGCCGGGCGGGCTGGTGGTGGAGATGACGGACGGAACCGCCGAGTACAACGCGAGCCGCTACCGGGTCTCCTTCTTCTACGACATCGCCAAGTCCTCGGTTTTGCGCATGGCGTTCGCGCTCGGGCACGAGCTGGGGCCGCGGGGGGCCACGGCGCTCGCGCTGACCCCGGGCTGGCTGCGCTCGGAGATGATGCTCGACACCTTCGGGGTGACGGAGGCGAACTGGCGGGACGCGTTGGCCGAGGTCCCGCACTTCGCCATCTCCGAGACCCCGTCGTACGTGGGCCGGGCGGTGGCGGCGCTCGCCGCGGACCCGGACGTGGCGCGCTGGAACGGCAGGTCCCTCTCCAGCGGACAGCTCGCCCGGGTCTACGGCTTCACCGACCTCGACGGCAGCCGGCCGGACGCCTGGCGCTACATGGTCGAGGTCCAGGACCCGGGCCGCCCGGCGGATGCCACGGGCTACCGGTAGACCGCCGGGCGGGAGAAGCAGACGTCCGCGACACCGGTTTACCGCGCCGGCCGGGAGTCGATCAGGCGGGCCAGGCCGTCGAGGATGCACTGGAGACCGAAGGCCCAGATCGTCTGCGGGTGGTAGCCGCCCACCGTGCTGCCCACGCGGCCCGCGAGGGGGTAGCGCTCCGGGTCGAGGGCCCGTTCCAGCAGCGGGGCGCTGACCGCCCACCAGTCCTCCTGGCTCTGGCGGCTGTTGTGGTCGGCGTCGTCGGCGGCGGCCAGTGCGTTGGCGTGGACGAAGCCGAGGACGTGGGTCAGGGCGGCGTCCATCTCGACGTCGGTCAGCCCGATGCCCTCGAAGGCCGCCAGCTCGTACTCGTACTTCCCGATCACTCCGGGGCCCAGCGGCGGCCGGGTGACCGCCAGGTCCGCGATCCAGGGGTGCCGGGTGAGCAGGTCGCGGTTGTCGTCGGCGACGCGGGCGACCTTGATCTGCCACGGGTCCTGCGCGCCGACCGTCCGGCGTTCCATGCCCGCGTACGCCTCGTCGAGCATGAGGTCGAGCAGTTCGGCCTTGCCGGGGACGTACGTGTACAGGGTCATCGGCGTCACGCCCAGACGCCGGGCCAGGGCCCGCATGGTCAGTGCGGCCAGCCCCTCCTCGTCGGCGAGGACGGTCGCGGCCCGGACCACGGCGTCCACGCTGAGGCCCTGGCGGGGGCCGCGCCGCCCGGGCTGCGCCGGCCGGCCGTGCTCGCGCCACAGCAGCTCCAGCGTGCGGACGGGATCGCCCGCGCCGCTCCGGTCCTTCGTCATGTCCGGTCCTCCGCACACTCGGCCAATAATTCACTACAGCGTATAGAGTACACTGTACAAAGTAAGCTCGAGACACCCCACCGCGAGGAGTTCCGTGCAGATCGCCGCCGACAACCACCAGGTCATCCAGGTCCGCGGAGCTCGGGAGAACAACCTCACCGACATCTCCCTCGACATACCCAAGCGCCGCCTCACCGTCTTCACGGGCGTCTCCGGCTCCGGGAAGTCCTCCCTCGTCTTCGGCACCATCGCCGCCGAGTCGCAGCGGATGATCAACGAGACGTACACCGCCTTCATCCAGTCCTTCATGCCGAGCCTCGGCCGCCCGGACGTGGACGGGCTGCACAACCTGAGCGCCGCCATCGTGGTCGACCAGGAGCGGATGGGCGCCAACTCCCGCTCCACCGTGGGCACCGCGACCGATGCCTACACCATGCTGCGGATCATCTTCTCCCGCCTCGGCACCCCCCACGTCGGCACGTCCAGCGCCTTCAGCTTCAACGCCCCCGAGGGCATGTGCCCGCGCTGCGAGGGCGTCGGCCAGGTCTCCGACATCGACGTGGACCAGCTCGTCGACCGCGAACGCTCGCTCAACGAGGGCGCGATCACCGTCCCGGGCTTCGCCGTGGATTCCTGGTACTGGCAGATCATGGCGAACTCCGGCTTCTACTCACCCGATACCAAGCTCAAGGACTTCACCGAGCAGGAGTGGGCCGACCTCCTGCACAAGACGTCGGTGAAGGTGAAGTCGGGCTCCGGCAACTTCACCTACGAAGGCCTGATCACCAAGATCCAGCGGACCTACCTCGCCAAGGACCGCGAGGCCATGCAGTCCCACATCCGGGCGTTCGTGGACCGCGCCGTGGTCTTCGCCGACTGCCCGGACTGCGGTGGCACCCGCCTCTGCGCGGCCGCGCTCTCCTCGCGCATCGACGGGGTGAACATCGCCGAGTGCGCGTCGATGCAGATCAGCGAACTCGCCGACTTTATCCGGCGGATCGACGACCCGGGCGTGGCCCCGCTGCTCGCGAGCCTGCGGGACCTGCTCGACTCCCTCGTCGAGATCGGCCTGGGCTACCTCAGCCTCGACCGCCCCTCCGGCACCCTCTCCGGCGGCGAGGCCCAGCGCGTCAAGATGGTGCGGCACCTGGGGTCCTCGCTCACGGACGTCACGTACGTCTTCGACGAGCCCACCACGGGGCTGCACCCCCACGACATCCAGCGCATGAACGACCTCCTGCTGCGGCTGCGCGACAAGGGCAACACCGTGCTCGTCGTGGAGCACAAGCCCGAGGTCATCGCGATCGCGGACCACGTCGTCGACCTCGGCCCGGGCGCGGGCACGGCCGGCGGGCGGCTCTGCTACAGCGGGGACGTGGCCGGGCTGCGCGCCTCCGACACCCTCACCGGCCGCCACCTCGAACACCGGGCGCGGCCGCGGGAGTCGCTGCGCACCCCGCGCGGACACCTGTCGATCAAGGGCGCCGATCTGCACAACCTGAAGGACGTCAGCGTGGACGTCCCGCTCGGGGTGCTGGCGGTGGTGACCGGGGTCGCGGGCTCCGGCAAGAGCTCGCTCATCCACGGCTACCTGGCCGGGCGGGACGGGGTCGTGGTGGCCGACCAGTCTCCGATCCGCGGCTCACGCCGTTCCAACCCGGCCACGTACACCGGACTCCTGGGCCCGATCCGGACCGCCTTCGCCAAGGCCAACGGGGTCAAGGCGGCATTGTTCAGCGCGAATTCGGAAGGCGCCTGCCCCAAGTGCAACGGCCTCGGGCTGGTGTACACGGACCTGGCGATGATGGCCGGGGTCGCCTCGGTCTGCGAGGAGTGCGAGGGCAAGCGGTTCACGCCGGAGGTGCTGACGTACCGGCTCCGCGGCAAGAACATCAGCGAGGTGCTGGGCATGCCGGTCGCGGAGGCGCACGCGTTCTTCCCCAGCGGCCAGGCGCGGGCCGTCCTCGGACGCCTGGTCGACGTCGGCCTGTCGTACCTGCGGCTCGGCCAGCCGCTCAACACCCTGTCCGGCGGGGAGCGGCAGCGGCTCAAGCTCGCCATCAACATGGCCGAGAAGTCCTCGACGTACATCCTGGACGAGCCGACGACCGGGCTGCACATGGCCGACGTCGACAAGCTGCTGGCCCTGCTGGACCGGCTCGTCGACGACGGGAACTCGGTGATCGTCATCGAGCACCACCAGGCGGTGATGGCGCACGCCGACTGGCTGATCGACATCGGTCCGGGCGGTGGACACGCCGGCGGGGAGGTCGTCTTCGAGGGCACCCCGGCCGGTCTGGTGGCCGAGGCGGACACGCTGACCGCCCGCCATCTGCGCGCGTACGTCGGCTCGTAGGCCCCGGGGTCGGCGCCCGGGTCGAGGCTTAGGCGGGTCGGGCCGGGGCCGGGCCGGGTCGGGGTCGGGCCGGGTCGGGGTCTGATGCTCCGGGACGTGAGGGACGCCGTACGCATGCAACTCATGCGTACGCAACATGCGTACGGCGTTCGCAGCGTGCGCTAGTCTGGCGCCATGTCAGCAGAGGAGCAGCAGCAGGGTCCCGCCACATCCGCCGTCGCCTCCGTCTGGACGCGCCCGCGCCGCAGGGAACAGCAGCCCGCGCTCAGCCGGGCCCAGATCGTCGCGGCGGCCGTGCGGCTGCTCGACGCGGAGGGCATCGAGGCGCTGAGCATGCGCAGGCTCGGCACCGGGATGGGCACGGCCGCCACCTCCCTGTACCGGCACGTGGCCAACAAGGACGAGCTGATCGAGCTGGTCGTCGACGAGGTCTACGGCGAGCTGGAGGTGCCCCGCGCCGATACGCCGACCGAGTGGCGCGAGGCCGTCTCCCGCAGCGGCCACAGCCTGCGCGCGATGGCCCTACGCCACCCCTGGGTGGCGTCGGTGCTCGGCCAGGTGGGGCTGGCGTACCTCGGCCCGAACCTGATGCGCATGTCGGAGCGGATGCTGGCGCTCTTCCAGGCGGCCGGCTTCCCTCCGGGCGAGGCGGACCTCGCGATGAAGGCGGTCACCTCCTACGTCGTCGGCGCCACGACCGGCGAGGCCGCGTACCTCTCGCTGCTCGCCCGCAGCGGGCGCAGCGAGCAGGAGTGGCTGGAGAGCCTGCGTCCGGCCTCCGAACGGGCCCTGGCCACGCATCCGCTGCTGGCCGGGGAGCACTCGGCGCAGGAGGGCCGGGACCCGCAGAAGGTGCGCGAGGAGACCTTCGACTACGGACTCCAGCGGGTCCTGGACGGCCTGCAGGCCCGGCTCGGCCGTGACTGAGCCCCACCGCCCGGCTCAGTCACGGCCAAGCCTGCAGGCTCCGCCCGGCGTCGGCTGAGCCCTGCCGCCGGGCCCGGTCGCGGCTGAGGCACGCCTACGGAAGCCGCAGTTCGCGGCCCTCCCCGAGCGGGGCGAAGAACCGCTCCACGTCCGCGTCGGTGACCCCGGCCAGGGTCGGCGGGGACCAGCGCGGCGCGCGGTCCTTGTCGACGACCTGGGCCCGGATGCCCTCCACGAGGTCGGGCGACGCCAGCGCGTTGCAGGAGACCCGGAACTCCTGGGCCAGCACCCGCTCGAGGGTCCCGAGGGCCGCGGACCGGCGCACGGCGGCGAGGGTCACCTTGAGCGCGGTCGGGGACTTGGCCAGGATCGTCTCGGCGGCCTCCTTGGCCGCCGGCTCCCCCTGGCCGAGCAGCCGCTCGACGATCTCCTCGACCGTGTCCGCCGCGTAGCAGTGGTCGATCCAGGGCCGTCGGTCCGCGAGTACACCGGGCTCCGGCGTGGCGGCGTACCGCGACAGCACCTCGTCGGCGGGGGCCGCGGCGAGTGCGGCCGTCAGCTCCGGGAGCCGGGCGGCGGGTACGAAATGGTCGGCGAGCCCGCAGAGCAGCGCGTCGGCGGCGCCCACGGCGGCGCCGGTGAGGGCGAGATGGGTCCCGAGCCGGCCCGGAGCGCGCCCGAGCAGCCAGGTCCCGCCGACGTCGGGGACGAAGCCGATGCCGGTCTCGGGCATGGCGACGCGGGAGCGCTCGGTGACGATCCGGACGCCGCCGTGGGCCGAGACACCGACGCCGCCGCCCATGACGATGCCGTCCATGAGGGCCACGTACGGCTTGGGGTAGCGGGCGATGCGGGCGTTGAGCCGGTACTCGTCACGCCAGAAGCCGGCGGAGGCGGTGTTCCCGGCCTTGGCGTCGTCGTGGATGGCGCGGATGTCGCCGCCCGCGCACAGGCCGCGCTCCCCGGCGCCGCGGATCAGGACCTGCTGGACGGAGGGGTCCTGCGCCCAGGCGCCGAGGGCCTCGTCGATGCGCAGGACCATGGGGTGCGTCAGGGAGTTGAGGGCCCTGGGCCGGTTGAGGGTCACCACCGCGGTCCGGCCCTCGACGTGGAACAGGACGGTGTCGTCGGCGGTGGGACCCGCGGTGTCGGCGGCGTTGTCGGCGGTGTCGTCTTCGGTCTTCACGCCGATCAGTATGTCCGCGGCGTAGGGTGGGCCGGTATGCGGAAGATCATCCTCATGACGGGGGTGTCCCTTGACGGATACATCGAGGGCCCCGAACGCGATATCGGCTGGCACGTCGTCGACGACGAACTGCACCAGCACTTCAACGACGAGCTCCGTACGATGGGCGGTTTCCTGAGCGGCCGCGTCACGCACCAGCTGATGGCCGACTTCTGGCCGACCGCCGACGCCGACCCGGCGAACGCCGGTCCCATGGCGGAGTTCGCCGGCATCTGGCGGAACATGCGGAAGTACGTCTACTCGCGCACCCTGCAACAGGCCGACTGGAACACCACCATCGTGCGGGACGTCGTACCGGACGAGGTCGCCGCGCTGAAGGCGGCCCCCGGCGGCGACCTGGTGCTGAGCGGGGCGGACCTCGCCGCCTCCTTCCTGCGCCACGACCTGGTGGACGCGTACCGGATCTACGTGCACCCGGTACGGATCGGGCGCGGCAAACCGCTCTTCCCGCCCATCGACAGCGGCATCGTGCCGCTACGCCTGGAGGGCACCCGCAGCTTCGGCAACGGCGTCGTGCGCCTGAGCTACGGCCGCCCGTAAGCTCCGAGCGTCCGCCGCCGAGGGCCTTGGGCGTCGCCGCCTGCCACCCGGCGGCCGCCCGGCTGGTCCGCACTCCTGCGGGCGGGACGGCCCTTCTCGCCTCTGATCACCCTGAACCAGGACCACCTCGCGACCCGCCTGGGAACGGCGAGCGGGGTGGCCCTCGGCCCTGACCGTCGGGATCGGCGGCCTCACGAGCCCGCTCATCGGCGCGGCCGCGGACGCCGCCTCGCTGCGCGCCGCGCTGCTGCCACTGGCGGCCCTGCCCGTACCGGCGTGGGCGCTGACGCGGCGGCTGTCGGAACCGGTGACGGAGGCCGAGCCTCGGGCCGAGCCGCGGAGCGCGGAGCTGACCGGACCGCAGACCGGTCCGGCGTCGGACCCGGCCGACTGATCGCGTCAGTCGCGGGGGCGGGCCCGGTGGGCCTGCCAGGCGGCCAGGGCCTGCGAGCGGGCACCGTCGGGGTGGCGGGCGTGCCAGGCGCGCAGGAATCGGTTGAACTCGAACTGGGCTCCCACCTCCTGGGGTTCGGCCGCCTGCGCGCGGGTGGCGTACCAGTGGGCGACGCCCTCGGCGAGGGTGTGCCCCGCGCGCTGGGCGATGTACTCCCGCATGAAGGCGTCGAAGTGGAACCGGGGGCCGATCTCCCGTACGAAGTACTCCCGCAGCACCTGGCTGCACCGCTGCCCCTGCGGGATCACGGTCGTGCCGTCGACGGGGGCGGCGAGCCCACGTCCCGCGCGGCGGGGCGCGGGCGACGCCGCGCCGGGAGGTGCGGCAAGACCGTCGAGTGCGGCGGCGAGGCGGGCGGTGACGGCGGCCTTGCCACCCCCCGCCGACAGGCCCATCTCCCGTGCCAGTGTGCTCAGTTCGGCCAGCGTCCAGTACCAGCGCAGCAGCTCCGTCCCGGTCAACGCCCGTGTCAGGGCGGGCCGGGACTCCCCCAGATTCGTACTCACGTTCCCATCCTAGGTGAGACCCGGACACGGTAGACCCAACCCACAAGGCAACCTTGCGCGTTTCCCTACGCCCCCTATTGTCCGTATATGCCACAGCATCAGCCCCGCCGGACTCCCGGTCTCCCGGCCTCCCGGCCTCCCGGCCTCCCGGCCTCCCGGCCTCCCGGCCTCACCGAGGATCACCGGCCGGTTCGGCATGCGGGTCCGTCAGATGCACGCGGGCGCCCTGGAGCGGCGTGAGTACGGCCCGGATGTCCGCGCTCGAGCGGCCCGAGCGACCCGAGCGGCTCGAGCAGCCGAAAAGCGCCTGCTCGCCGGGGCCCGCTCCCCTCCCGGGACGCTCCGCCGAGGAATGACGACCGCCCCAGGCCCCCACCTCCCGCACCGCCACCTCTGGAGGAAACCTGCATGACCGCCGACCCGACCCGCCTGACCTTGGGCAACGACACCGCCCTCGTCCTCATCGACCTCCAGACGGGCATCCTGGGCCTGCCCACCACCAAGCCCGCCCCCGAGATCCTCAAGAGGGGCATCGCGCTCGCCGAGGCCTTCCGCGCCCACCGGCTGCCCGTGGTGCTGGTCAAGGTGGCCTGGTCCCCGGACGGCGGCGACCTGCCCAACGCCGACGTGGACCGTCCGGGTCCGGCCGCCGCCCCGCCCGCCGCGTTCTCCGAGATCCCCGTCGAACTCGCCGCCCTCGGGGACGTGGTCGTCACCAAGCGCCACTGGGGCGCCTTCACCGGGACCGAGCTCGACCTCCAGCTGCGCCGCCGGGGCATCCACCGCATCGTGCTGGCCGGCATCTCCACCAGCGTCGGCGTCGAGTCCACCGCCCGTACGGCGTGGGAGCTCGGCTACGACCTGGTCTTCGCGGAGGACGCCACCGCCGACACCGATCCCGAGTCCCACGCCCACACCTTCGGCAAGATCTTCCCGCGCATCGGCAGGGTGAGCACCACCGAGGAGGTCATCGCATCCCTGACCGCCTGACGCCGCACTTGCCGCCAGGCGGTGGGACCACCGATTCCATTTCTAGGTCACCTGACCTAGAATCTGCATCATGACAGATGCCCTGCGGCACGACCCGTCCGCCCCCGTACTTATCACCGGCGGATACGGAACCGTCGGCGCCGAGATCGCCCGTATGGTCGCCCCCGACGCCCCGACCCTGCTCACCGGCCGTTCGCCCGAACGCGGCCGAGCCCTCGCGGCCGAACTCGGATCCGAGGTGCGCGCCTGGGACCTCACCGGTCCCGCACCCTTCCGAGCCGATGTGCGGGCCGTGATCAACTCGGTCAACGACCCCGACGACCGGGTGCTGCGCGCCGCCGTGGCGGCCGGCGTCCCCTATGTCGACATCACCCGGTGGACGGCCCGGCTCCAGCGAGCCGTCACCGTGGCCGCGCTGCTGCGCCCCACCGCCCCCGTGCTGCTGTCGTCGGCCTGGATGGGCGGGGTGAGCAGCCTCGTCGCCGCGTCGCTCGCCGCCGAACTGGGCGGCGCCGAGCGGGTCGAGATCGCCGTGCGGTGGGACATGGCCGACCGGTCCGGTGCGGACTCCGTGGAGTTCATGGACCGGCTCGGCGTGGAGTTCGAGGTGGTCGACGACGGCCGCCGCCGGTACGCCTCTCCGCTCACGGACGCCCGTACCGTGCTCATCGGGGATGGTCCCGTGCGGGTCGCGCGCATCGACACCCCCGAGCAGTACACGCTTCCGCTGACCCTCGCCACCACCACCGCGGTCACCCGCATCGGCTTCAGCTCCCCGGCCGCCACCCGCGCGCTCCTCGCCCTGCGGGGTGCGGGGTTCTTCCGCTGGGCGGGGGGCGAGCGCTGGGCTCCGGCACGCCGCGCCCTGCTCCACTCCCCCGGGGACGGCGGTACGGCCCAGCTCCGCATCGACGTCTCCCACCGCGGGCGCAGCCGCACCGCGACCGTCACCGATCCGCGCGGGCAGAGCCATCTGACCGCGGTCGGGGCACTGCTGGGACTGCACCGGGTGCTGGGCACCGACGGGGCCCCGTCGCCGGCGGGCGTGGTCTTCCCGGAACAGCATCCGGATCCGGTCCGGGCCATGGGCGAACTGGCCGCGTACGGCATCCGGGTCGATCTCGAATCGGCCCGGAGCGAGGCCGCCGCATGACCGGCGCCACCGGCCGCGGCGCCGCCAGAGCCGCCGCAGCCAACCCCGGCGGGCCGACGCCGAAAGGCCACCAGCGGCGGACGGCGCTGCTGGACGCCGCGGAAGGGATTTTGAGCTCCTCCGGCGGCGCCGAGCTCACCATGCGCGCGGTCGCCGACGCGGCGGGAGTCCGGCTCGGCCACCTCCAGTACTACTTCCCGGCCCGCTCCGACCTCCTGGCGGCCCTGCTGGACCGGATCCTCTCCGCTTCACTGGCGCGCGTCGCCGCCCTCACCGAGGCGGGCGGGACCGATGCCGGTGCGGTGGCCGTCCTGGACACCGTCCTCGGCGACCACGACGACCTGCCCCTGGTACGGCTGTTCACCGAGGTCTGGTCCATGGCCGCGCACGACGAGGAGGCCGCCAAGGCCGTCCGCGCCTTCTACGCCGCGTACGCCGGGCACGTGGCCGAGTTCATCCGCGGGCGCTCCCCCTCCCTCACCCCCGCCGCCGCGGCAGCCCGAGCCGAGCTGTTCGTCATGCTCATGGAGGGATCGGCCCTGTTCCGCTCCGGCATCACGGGCCGCCCCACGCCCCCGACCGACGCCCTCCTGCGCCACACCCTGCTCCACCTCCTCGAAGACCCCGCCGAGCCCTGAACCCGTCCCCACGTGTGGAGCCGCCCGGCCGCACGCCTGCACGCCCGCACGGCCGCGGCGAGCACCTTTCTCTCCGCTGCCGGCATCACGCCGGAGACGGTTCACCCGTAACCGAGAGGACGCCGATGGGTTAGCAGCACGGAAGACGAGGGAGTTCGTATGGCGCAGCAGCACAAGACGTCCCTGCGGCTGCGCCTTCGGTACCGTTTCGACCATCTGGTGGCAGGGGGGACCACCCCGCTCATCGGCTGGCTGTCCCTCGGCTGCCTCGCCGTGGTGATCCCGGCGAGCACGGTGCTCGTCTGGGCCGACCGGGCCGCCCCGACGACCCTCTCCGGCCGGCTCACCGCCGTGTGGGTCAGTGTCGGGCAGACCCTCAAGATCGGGGGTGCGGTCGGCCCTCCCCCCTATGTACTGGCCTCCGTGACGCTCGCCCTGGTCGCGCTGCTCTTCGTGTCGACCCTGGTCAGTCTGATCACCACCGGCATCAACCGGCGCATCATGTCCCTGCGCCGCGGGCACTCCACCGTGCTGGAGACCGGCCACACGGTCGTACTGGGCTGGTCCGACCAGATCCTCCCGGTGGTCGGGGAACTGGTGGCCGCCAACGCCAACCAGCGGCGCTCGGCCATCGCCGTCCTCGCGCCGAAGGACAAGGTGGAGATGGACGACGAGATCTCGGCCGGCGTCGCCGACACCGGCACGACGAGGATCATCTGCCGCAGCGGCCGCACCACCGATCCCACGGTGCTGGCCCGGGTGAGTCCGCGGACCGCGAAGGCCGTGCTCGTGCTGCCGCCCGACGGGGAGGCCGGCGACGCCCACGTGGTGAAGACCCTGCTCGCCCTCAACGCAGTGGGCCCCGAACCCGGCGAAGCGGTGGTGGTCGCCGCCGTCCGTGACACCCGCAACCACACCACCGCCCAGCTGGCGGCCGGGCCCGGCGGACACGTCCTGTGCGTCGACGACATCATCGCCCGGCTCCTCGTCCAGACGGCCCGCCAGCCCGGTCTCTCGCTCGTCTACCAGGAGTTACTGGGCTTCGAGGGAGACGAGTTCTACACCGCCGACGCCCGGGCTCTGGCCGGACGCACCTTCGGCGAGGCCTTGTTGGCGTTCACCACGTCCTCGGTCGTCGGGCTGCTGCACGCCGATGGCCGTGTCGCGCTCAACCCCGAACCCGGCACGACGATCGGCGCGAGCGACCGGATCCTCCTCGTCTCCGAGGACGACGACACCGCCGTACCGGCGGACGCCTCCTCCTGCGTCGACGAGGACGCGATCGTCACGGCCAGCCCCCGGACCCCCCTCACCGAACGCCTGCTCCTCCTCGGCTGGAACCGCCGAGCTCCGCTCATCGTGGAACAGCTCGACCAGTTCGTGAGCCCCGGGAGCACCCTGGACGTCGTGGCTCTCGGCGACGACGCGACGATGCGCGCCGCCTCCGGCATCGCGGGGGCGCGGAGCCGCCTCGAAGTGGCCTTCCACGGCGGGGACATCACCGATCCCGGCGTCCTGGCCAAGCTGGACGTGCCCTCGTACGACAGTGTGATCGTCATCGGCGAGACGGGCCTGCGGCCCACCGCCCCACCCGTTCTCGGTCCGGCGGCCAGGGCGGGGGAGGCGACGTGGGCGGCCACGTGGGCGGCGGGCGAGAGCGAGGGTGAGACCGGAGCCGGGACGGATGACCGTACGCTGGTCACGCTGCTGCATCTGCGGGCGATCGGGGACGCCGTCCAGCGGGAGCTCTCGCTCACCACCGAGATGTCCGACGACGGCAACCGGCTGCTCGCCCCCGCTCGGGAGGGCGCCGACTTCATCGTCAGCGGTCGGCTGATCAGCCTCCTGATGACCCAGATCTCCGAAAGCAGCTACCTCGCCGACGTCTTCGAGGAGCTGTTCGGCGCCCACGGGAACGAGCTCTACCTCAAACCGGTCTCGGACTATGTACGGACCGACCGAGAGGTGGCCTTCGCCACCCTCGTCGAGTCGGCGCGCCGCCGAGGCGAATGCGCGGTGGGCTACCGGCTGCGCTCGCAGGCCGCCACGGGTCCCGCCTACGGCGTACGGCTCAATCCGGACAAGCGGGAGCGGGTCCGCTTCGGCGCGCACGACTGGCTGATCGTGCTCGCCGAAGGCTGAAGGCACTCCCGACGGCGGAAGGGGACTCCCGGAGGCTGAAGGGCGCTCCCGACGGCTAAGGCGCTCCCGACGGCCGGGAACGCCGCCGGGAGCGCCACCCTCGGCACCGCTCAGAGCGTCGAGTGGACCTCCAGGGCGGTCCGTACCGCGGATTCCAGGGCTCCCTCGATCCACGCCGGCTTGATGGAGGTGTGGCACCCGGCGAAGTGCAGGTTGCCCTCGGCCTTGCGGACGTGCGGGAAGAGCTCGGTGTGCTGGCCGGGCAGCAGTACGGAGGCCTCGCCGTAGGCGTACGGGTCGCGCATCCAGGACTGGGTGCGCCCGACACCGGTGTAGAACACCTCGATCCGCTGTCCGAAGACCTCCTGGAGCCCGGCGAGCGCACGCGGGTAACGCTCCGCGTCGTCCAGGGAGTCCCACTTCAGGGCGTCGTCCGACCAGCTGTAGGAGGCGAGCACGACTCCGCCCGGGCTGCCCTCGACGGGGTAGGAGGGCTGGAACATGAAGCGGTTGGGGTTGTCCGTGGCCGAGCCGCCGCCGATGACACCGGCGGCCTCGGGCTGATCGCGGGTGACGGGGCGGCAGGCCGCGTAGTGGGCCCGCTGGGCGCCGGAGATGTGGCTCCTGGTGACGGACGAGTGGGCGCCCAGCAGCGAACCGTCCTGCGCGGTCTGCCCGAGCTGGTACTTGCGGTACAGGCCGGGCTGCACGCCCTCCAGTTCGCGCTTCCAGTCGGCCTCGTCGAACTCCCACCAGCGACGGCTGAATTCCAACAGCACCTTGGTGGCCGCGTCGTAGTGCAGCTCGGTGATCGCCCGCCGCTTGCCGTACGAGAGCGCGGGCGCGACCGGGATGTGGCGCAGCCCGGAGAAGGGGACGGTGATGATCGCAGTGTCGCCGGTGAACGTCTCGCGCTGCACGGCGCCGCCGCCGCGGCCCTCGGAGACGGTGTCGACGGTGACCTTACCCTCCCCGTGCGTGATACGGGTGGCGCGGCGGTCGAGCCGTACGACGTCCTTGACCCGCTCGTAGAGCGCGTCGGCCAAGGTGGCGGTGCCGCCGGGCAGTTCGAAGAAGGCCGTGTCCGGGCTGATCAGTGATGCCCCGATGAAACTGTGCACGAAGGCGAGGTGCAGCCGGGAGGTGAGGTTCTCGACGGTTCCGATCAGGTCGATCGTCCGCTCGTCGAGCTTCGCCTCCTCGGTGAGATAGCGATACATCGACATGTGGCCGTAGCGCTGGATGACGCGCGCCCAGCCCTCGACGAGCGCCTTGTCCTTCTTGCCCTCGATCTCCTTGCGCACGGGGGCGAAGGCGGTGCGCACGATCTGCGCCGCGGGAATCAGCTCGTAGGCCGCCGGAACCCCGAAGGAGCGGTTGAGTGCCTGCGGGCTGCGGGCGTAGTCGGCGCGGCGGACGCGGATGCCGTTGATGAAGATCCACGAACGGTAGGCGGGGCGTCCGGACCCGTCGACGTCGACCAGGTGGAAGCGCCTGCGCTCCAGGCCGAGGCTGTCGATCAGGCCGGTGACCAGCGGGTGGCTGTCGGGGATCCGCATGGCGCCGGCCTCGGCGTACTGCTTGGGGTCGGCGAAGGCCGCGGGGGACTTCTCGTGGCCGCCGGTACGGAAGGTCTTGATCCGGCCGCCCACACGGTTGCCGTTGGCCTCGATGACGGTGACCTCGTGCCCGGCGTCGCGCAACAGGTGGGCGGCGGTGAGCCCGGCGGGCCCCGCGCCCACGATCAGTACCTTCCTGCGGGTGCGGGACCGGGGCAGACCGTGCTTCAGGAGGATGTCCGCGTAACGGGGCACCAGGGGCTCGTCGTCATCGTCCCGTACGAGGATCGCCCGGGCGATGGTGAGGCACGTCTCCCAGTCGGGACGTGCGGAGCCGGACGGCGTCTGCGCGGTCTCGGCGGACGCCGCGGCGGCCGTGAGCGCACCGGCACCCGCGACGGCGGCGGCGCCGGCGATGACGGTACGGCGGGAGGGGCGGCGGCCGGGCGTCCGGGCGGACTCGTCCGGGGAGTCCGGCACGGGGGAAGAGTCGATGATCATTACTCAACTCTTGCGCCCCGCGGATGCCTTGAACGCTCAAAGGGGCCCGGGCGGGAAACAATCACCCGGATGTGCGGTGAGGGCCGCTCGCCGCTGACGAACTGGGCTTCGAACCAAGGCGTTCACGGCCGGTGGCGGGAGACGGGGCGTGAACGCGGACGGCGGGGGCGGAGGGCCGGTGGACGGCCGGCCACGGCCATGGTCAACGGACGGCGGGGACGGCCATGGTCAGTGGACGGCTCGGGGTCGGAAGACCAGTGGTGGCCCGGAGACGGCCCGTCAGTGGATCCGGCGCACACGCTGGCTGGTGAGTTCGTACCGGGCTCCGACGATCGCCAGCCTCCCGGCCGCGACCTTGGCCGCCAGCTCGGGTTCCGCAGAGAGCCGCGACCGGACCAGCCGCACGTTCGCGGTGATCGCCGCGTCGATCCGCGCGGCTCCCTGGAGCGTCCGGTCGATCGCGGGCCGGATCTGATCGATCAGGTACTGCATGTGCCCGGGCAGCGGCGCCCCGCCCTCGGCGGCGTTGACGGCCGCGGCGACGGCCCCGCAGGACTGGTGCCCCAGGATGACGACCAGCGGGATGCCCAGTTCGAGGACCCCGTACGCGATGCTCCCGAGCACCGCCTCGTCCAGGACCTCGCCCGCCGACCGCACGGTGAGGAGGTCACCGAGGCCCTGGTCGAACACGAGTTCCGGCGGAACGCGGGAATCGACGCAGCCGAGGACGACGGCGAACGGATGCTGGCCGCGGACCAGCGTCCGCCGCACGGTCCGCGTCTCGTCGGGATGCGTTTCGTGAAGGGTCCGCCAGCGCGCGTTCCCCGCGGCCAGTGTCCTCAGGGCGGACTCCGGGGTGGCGGGCCGCGAACCGCTCGGTCCCGCGGCGCGGGACGCGGCCGGGGTCCCGGGGGAACCGGCCACGAGCCCGGCGCCCACAGCCGCCGCGCCCGTCAGCGCCGCCCGGAGCACCCTGCGCCGACCGGGGGCCTCGCGCCCTTCTGCATTCACCGTCATATCAGGACAAGCTATGCACCTTCGGTCCCGTGGCGTGCTCGCCGCTTGGGGCTTGTCCCGGCTTTGGCGAAGTCTTGGGCAAAGTCCGCCCGCCACGGCCGGCCGCCGCGGCCGGCCGCGCCCGCCTCGGGCCCTATGGCGCGTCGCCCGCCCCGCGCAGGCTTGAGGCGACTTCGGCTGCCTGGTACTCCATGCACACCAGGTCCTCGCGCGCCTCCCAGGACGCGGTGACACGGAACCCGAGCTTCTCGTACAGCGCGATGGCGTCGGTCCGCCAGCTCCACACCGTCAGGCGTACCGTTCCGGCCCCCTGCTCCTCGCCGTGGGCGAGTGCGGCGGCCAGCAGAGCCGAGGCGATCCCCCGGCCACGGCATTCGGGGTCGGTCCAGAGCCGTTTGAGTTCACACCGCCCTTGGACGGGGGCGCCGACCGCCACACAGCCCACGGCCCGCCGCCCGAGGAGCGCCACGAACACGGCGGCGTCCGCGAAGGCGGCACGTGGGTCCGCCACCTCGGCGCGGTACCGGGCCGGCAGGGCGTCGGCGTCGGCGAGCGGCGAACCCTTCTCGGCCTCCGTCCGCAGGTGGTAGGCGGCCAGCAGGTCCGGCAGGCCCCGCTCGGCCGCCGGGTGGTCCGGCCAGCGCACGATGGTGATCATGCCGTCTCCTTGAACTCCGCCCGCCTCGCCACCCGCACCACAAGGGAACTATCAGGGCGCGAACGCTCGTATGAATTATGAGCGGAGTGACTCCGTCCCACAAGGCGCACACCGGCGTACACGACCCGGACCCCTCCCATATCCACGGAGCCCTCCACCTGCGCACATACGGCCCATTGGCACGGCGGCGCAGAGTCGGCCAAGGAGGCCGGAATGCCGACGGCAGGCCGCCGTGACACGCTGAAACCGGGGGACCGCCGGCCTGGCGCGCCAGGCCGGCTCTGCCAGCAAGGAGATCGAGATGGCCAGTGACGCCACCAGACCCCAAGCCAGCCGCCCACAGCCGAGCCCCTGGCATGCGCCCACATCCGGTACGACCATCGCGGCGGCCGCCCTGATGATCTTCGGCGGGGTGATGGCGATCTTCGAAGGGATCTCGGCCCTCGCCAAGGACAACCTGCTCGTCGTGACGCGCCACTACCTGTTCGAGTTCAACCTGACGGCCTGGGGCTGGATCCACCTCATCGTGGGCGTCCTCCTCGTCGTCGGCGGCTGCGCGGTGATGAGCGGAGCCCTGTGGGCGCGCTATCTCGGCGTGTTCATCGCCGGCCTGGGCGCGATCGCCAACTTCCTGTGGCTCCCGTTCTACCCCTTGTGGGCGCTGATCCTGGTCGTCGTCAACCTGTTCGTCGTCTGGGCGCTGTGCACGGGTATGCACCGGGAAGCGGACTCCGGCTCGACAGCCTGAGGCCGGCGCGCCCCCACCGTGGGCTCGGCACGGAAAGCGGGAGAGGGGCCGTACGGATCCTTCCGCAACGGCCCCTCCACCCAGCCGGGGCTTTCACCCCTCCTTGATCAGCACGGTGATGTTCCGGTTGCGGATCAGAACTCGCTCGACCTCATCGAGGATCTCGAACGTGCCTTCCACATCCGTGGGTGTGATGACCTGCGCGACGGTCCCCGTGGGCTTCACTTCCACCAGGTCCACGTGCAGTTCTTCAGGAGTGGAGTCGATGGGTGGGGACACCGGTTCCAACGTGAGTTTGAAGCCCGGGGTTTGACACGCACACGTGCCCCTCACCGTGACGCGGCGCGCACCCTTGCCGTCCCGGTATGCCGTGGCCGTGAAGTCTTGGTCGCCGGCTGCACAGGCGAATCCGTCCGTAGGCTCGGACATGCCTACTCCCATCGTCTACTCGTTGCGTGACAGTTGACACAGCGCAACCAGTGTTGGCGTGGCTCGATGACCGCCGCAAACGGAGATCGGGTTTCATCATGTGGCCACGCCTGCTGTGTGGATCTCCTTGAACGGTGCTCCCCGCGCCTCGACCGGGCTCCCGTCAGCCGATGGCCACCACG
This sequence comes from Streptomyces sp. NPDC054849, assembly GCF_053610945.1. Lineage (NCBI taxonomy): Bacteria > Bacillati > Actinomycetota > Actinomycetes > Kitasatosporales > Streptomycetaceae > Streptomyces > Streptomyces sp. NPDC054849. The sequence continues at coordinate 19,994 of NZ_JBSGZI010000023.1, read as the reverse complement.
ACCGGACCGCCGGACCGGTCGACCCGGGCGGTCCACCCGGGTGACAGCCGCAGTGACCGGGACGGGGACACCGGGCCTCCGACCCGCCGTCGCCACAACAGGCGGCCGCCCTGGCCCACCGTCACCACCGGGACGGTCAGCGGCTCCCCTGACCGCAGCAGCAGCGGCCGCCCGGCGATGCCCGTGACCCGGTTCGGCGTCACCCACAGGAGCGGGGCCCTGACCTCCAGCGTCGGGCCGGGCTCCGGCCAGCGGGCGCCCGCGAGGTGGGCCAGCACCGGGGCCACCGCGGCGGCGCCCTCTCCCGCCGCGGTGGCCGCGCGTTCGATTCCGTGCAGGGCGTTGCCGACCGCGAAGACGCCGGGCGCCGACGTACGGAAGGACGCGTCCACGCCGGGGCCCCGGGTGCCGGGGTCCAGGGGGACGCCGCCGCGGCGGGCCAGCTCGTGATCGGGGATCCAGCCGCCGGTGAAGACCAACGTGTCGCAGGCCAGGACCCCGGAACGGCCGTTCCGATGGCGGACGGCGACGCCGGTCAGCCGGCCCCGGCCGCGCAGTTCGCCCACCGTCGTCGCCGTGAGGAGCGGGACCCCCGGCACGGCGGCGGCGCGCGGGCGCTCCGTCACCATCGCGACCACGTCCGTACCCGCCCGCCGCAGCGTGCCCACCGCGTGCCGGGCCACCGGCTCGGCGCCCACCACCACGGCGCGCCGGCCGACGGGCAGGCCGTACAGGTGGACCGACTGCAGCAGCTCCCCGGTCGTCAGCACACCCTGCGGGCGGGAACCCGGAACCAGCCGGGCGCTGCGGGGGCGCTCCCGGGCGCCCGTGGCGAGGACCACGGCTCGGGCCGTGATCCGCTCCAGGCCCGCCGGGCTCGTGGTCTCCAGGGCCAGCGGGCCGGCCCAGCCGGTGGCGGTGACGCCGGTGCGGACTGCGGCCCCGGCGGCGACCGCCGCCTGCGCCGACCGCCGTGCGTACTCGGGACCGCGGAACCAGGGACGCGGCGGCCTGCCGAAGCCGCCGTGGTGGAGGTGGCGGGGCATTCCGCCCGCCTCCGGTTCGCGTTCCAGGACCTCGACCCTCCCGGCGCCCGCCGCCGCCAGCCGGGCCGCGAGGGCCAGTCCGGCGGGGCCGGCGCCGACGATCAGGACGTCGACCGTACGGTTCACCGGCGGGCCTCCTCGAACAGTGCGCGGACGGCGGCCCCGCAGTGGAAGCCCTGGCAGCGGCCGCCCCGGGCGCGCGTGCGCCGCCGCAGGCCGTCCGGTGAACCGGGCGGGACGTCCGAGGCGAGCGCGTCGCGTATCTCGCCGCGGGTCACGCGCTCGCAGTGGCAGACGATCCGGCCGTACTCCGGGTCCGCCGCGATCATCGCGGCGTCGCGGTACGGCCGGGGGAACGCCTCACCCAGATTCGGCATCCGTACCGGCGCCGGCTCGCGGGCGCCGGCCACCGGCAGACCGCCGTCGGCGAGCAGTTCCACGACATGGGCGGCGATCGCCATCGAGGCGGTCAGACCCGTGGAGCGGATCCCGCCCACTGTCACGTACCGCTGCGCGGGATGCGCCCGGATCGCGTAGTCCTCCTGCCCGGTGGCCGCCCGCAGCCCGGCGTACACGGCGGTGACCTCCTCCTCCAGGAGCGCCGGCAGGATCCGACGGCCCTTGTCGCGCAGCAGCGCGAGCCCTTCGGCGGTCGATCCGGTGGCCGCCTTGTCGTCCAGGTCCTCGGCGGTGGGCCCCAGCATCACGTTCCCGTAGACGGTCGGCGCCACCAGCACTCCCTTGCCGCGCGCGTCCGGCACCGGGAGCAGGATGTGGCGTACGAGGCCGCGGGCGAGTTCGTCGAAGACGATCAGCTGGCCTCGCCGGGGCGTCACGGTGAAGTCCGTGTGCCCGAGCATCCGGTCGATCTCGTCGGCGTACAGACCCGCCGCGTTGACCAGGTGCCGGGTGCGCAGCGGGCCACGGCCGGTGGCCACCGTGTGCGGTTCGCCCGGAGCGACCGACCGCACCGGGCAGTTGAGGTGCAGGTCGACGCCTGCGCGCACGGCCTGCGTCGCATACGCGAGGGTGGTCGTCCAGGGGCAGATGACGGACTCGTCCGGTATGTGGAGCGCCCCCAGCACGCCGGGCCCGAGTTCCGGCTCGCGGGCCCGCACCTCCTCGGCCGGGAGGAGCCGGGCGCAGCGGTAGCCGTTGCGTACGGCTTTGTCGGCGAGGCCCGGCAGCGCCGCGAGCTGCTCCTCGTTCCAGGCGACGAGCAGCGCCCCGAGCGGTTCCACGGGGATGCCGGCTGCGGCGGCGTACGAGGCGAGCAGCCGCTGCCCCTCCCGGACGAGCCGGGACTCCAGGGATCCGGGTACCGCGTCGAAACCGGTGTGCAGGATGGCGGTGTTGGCCTTCGAGGTGCCGTCGCCGACGTCGTCGGACGCGTCGACCAGGGCGATCCGCAGGGGGAACCGGGCCAGTTCGCGGGCGATGGCCGAGCCCACGACGCCGGCGCCGACGACCGTCACGTCGTACACGTCCCCGCCGGGCAGCGGGCCGCTGGTGGTGACCGTCATACCGGGCCGTCGAGCAGGGCCGACACCGCCGTCCGGAACCGTGCGCGGCGCTCCGCCGCCTGCCCGGAACCGGCTCTCGGCTCGTAGACGGCGGACGGCTTCCACTCCGGGACGGCCTCGTGGACGGTGAGCGAGGGATCGAGCCCGAGCCGGGCGACCGCCCCGACGCCGAGCGCGGTGACGTCGGGCAGCGCCGACACCTCGACGGGGATCTGCAGCAGGTCGGCCTGTGCCTGCATGAGCAGCGCGGACCGGGTCAGTCCGCCGTCGACGCGCAGGGTGGCCAGCGGTGCGCCCAGATCGGCGGCGACCGCGTCCGCGAGCTCGGCCACCTGGGCGGCTATGCCGTCGCACAGCGCGTGCACGAGGTGCCCGGCGGTCGTGTCGAGGCCGAGGCCGGTGACCGAACCCCGCAGGTCGCCCCGCCACCACGGGGCGGCGAGCCCGGCGAGCGCGGGGACGAAGGTGACGCCGCCGGCGTCCGGGGCGGTCCCTCCCACGGCGTCGATGTCCTCGGCGCCGGAGATCACGCCGAGGTCGGTGAGCCACCGCACGGCGGAGGCTGCCGTGTAGACCTGCCCGTCCAGGCAGTAGCTGGTCTCCCCGCCGAGCCGCCAGGCGACGCAGCCGACCAGTCCGGAGGTGCTGCGGCGGGGGAACGGGCCGGTCTGGGCGAGGAGGAACGCCCCCGTGCCGTAGGTGCACTTGGCGGTCCCGGGCTCGGTGACGCGCTGGGCGAGCAGCGCGGCCTGCTGGTCGACGAGCAGCCCGGTCAGCGGCAGCGGGGGCCCGAAGGCGGTCGTGGTGCCGACGTGGGTGTCCGCGTCGACGACGTCCGGCAGCCGCTCGCCGGTGAGGCCGAAGGCGTCGAGTGCCTCGGGCGACCAGTCGACGGTGTCGAGGTCGAGCAGCTGGGTGCGGCCCGCGGTGGCCGCATCGGTGACGAAGGCGCCGGTGAGCCGGTGCACCAGCCACACGTCACTGGTCGTCACGACTCCCCGCCGGGTCAGGTTGCGGCGTATCCAGGCCATCTTCGGCGCGGCGAAGTACGGGTCGAGCGGCAGTCCCGTCCGTTCCCGTAACGACGCGGCCCGCGGGGCCAGTTCCGTGCACAGCTGCTCGGCGCGGCGGTCCTGCCAGACGATCGCGTCGGTCAGCGGGTCACCGCTCGCCGGGTCCCAGGCCAGTACGGTCTCGCCCTGGTTGGCCAGGCCCACCGCCGCCACCGGCTCGCCGGCCGCCGCCAGGGCGGCGCGCCCCGCGTCGACGACCGAGCCCAGCAGCTCGCGGGGGTCGACCTCCACGCGGCCGCCCGGCAGGTACCGGGGCCGCACGGGGGCGGAGGCGGAGCCGATGACCCCGCGTACGGGACAGATGACGAGGGCCTTGGTTCCCGACGTGCCCTGGTCCACAGCGAGCACCGGGCCCGTCATCACCCCTCCGTCCCCGGGGCTCCCGCCCCCAGCCTGTCGGCATGCGTGATCGTCACTCGGAAGCCTTCACCAGCGGACTTCACCCGTCAAGATCCGCCCGTACAGGCGACGGACGTCCGTCCGATGCCCCTGACGTGAATTCACATCCTGTGCGTGGCCTGATCGTTGCGATGCAAAAGATTCCTGCCGTGAACGCTCACACTCGCTCTATAGTGATCGCCGATCACCAGGGCGAAGGCCATGCGATGCGAGGACCGATGACCACGACCACCGCAAGACGCGCCCGTCCCGACCATCCGCCGACCGGGGCGAGGTGATGGCGGGCGGCGACCTCCGGCCCGTCTACCACCCCGCCGGCCACGACAACGACTTACGCGTCGCCGTGCAGGACCTGCGCACCGGCCGCTGGCTGTCGATGGCGCACTTGCTGGACCGGACGGACGGCTGGGGGCTGTGGACCCAGCGCACCCAGGTGCTCGCCGCGGTCGCCGCCGGATCGGACGTGGTCCAGGCGTGGCGGGCCGAGGAACCCCATAGCGTCGCCGCATCCGTCATGCACACCCGTGTCGTCGTCGAACGGGCCGTCCGAGCCCACCGTGCACGGCACCCCCGCACGCGCGAGCTGTGGCAGGAGGCGTGGGCCGCCTGCCGGGACGCCGCCGAGCTCAGCCCGGCCGACCCCGTGCCCTGGGTCTGCCTGCTCGCCCTCGCCCTCCTCGACGAACACCGTTCGATGGACGAGCACCGGCTCCCGCCGCCGGGCGTGATGCTGCCCCCCGGCCCCTGGGGCATGCTCGCTCAGGCCGACAAGCGCGACCCGCACAACCGCGAGGCGTACCACCGGATGCTCCAGTTCGTGTGCGCAGGTACGCCGGGACCACTGACCGAAGCCGCCAACTTCGTGTACTGGGCCGCCGGTTCCGCTCCGGCCGGATCCGCCGTCCACGTCCTGCCGCTCTACCTGAGCATAGAACGCTACCGCCGCGAGCGCGGCCAGGAGAAGGCGCTCGACCTCCACTGGGTCGCCGAGGACGCCGTCCGTGACGCCGGCCACGCCCTGGACACCTGGTTCCGGTACGCCGACCTGCGCCGCGCCTCCCCGCTCGATCTCAACCATCTCGCCCACGCCCTCTGGGGAGCCAACCGGTTCGGCGAGGCGGCCCAGGTCTTCGACACGATCGACCGGTACTGGACCCCCCTGCCGTGGGCCTACCGCACCCGCGACCCCGCCGACCAGGAACTGGCCGCGGAGGTCTTCCTGCGGGCCAGATCCCGCAGCCTGGCCGGCCGGGACTGAGCTCCGCTCTCCGGCGGTCCCCGCGCCGGAGCCCCGACGTCCCGATGCCGCCCGTGCCCGGTGCGCCGAAGCCCGTACGCCCCCGCACTCCACTCCCGCGCCCACCCCGCTCCCCGTCCCCGTGCTTCACGAACCCCCGGAGGTAACTCGCCATGTCCCGCATCGCGCCGACCGTCCGCCAGGACAGCAAGGCCCCACCCCGGCAGGACGAGGAGGAACGACTCAGGGAGCTCGGCTACCAGCCGGTCCTCGCCCGCCGGATGGGCGGCTTCGGCAACTTCGCCATCAGCTTCTCGGTCATATCCGTCCTGTCCGGCTGCATGACCCTGTACGGCTTCGGCCTGGGCACCGGCGGTCCGGCCGTGATGCTGTGGGGCTGGGTCGGCGTCGGCCTCTTCGTCCTGTGCGTGGGTCTCGCCCTGGCCGAGGTGACCAGCGCCTATCCCACCTCGGGGGCGCTCTACTACATGGCCGACCGGCTCGGGGGACGCCGCTGGGGCTGGTACACGGGCTGGCTCAACCTGCTCGGCCTGCTCGGTGCCATCGCCGGGATCGACTACGGCGCCGCCCTGTTCACCGGCGCTTTCCTCAACCTCCAGTTCGGCTTCGTGCCGACCCCCGGCTCGACCTTCCTGATCTTCCTGTGCATCCTGCTGCTGCACGCCGTGCTCAACCTCTTCGGCGTCCGCCTCGTCAGCGTGCTCAACTCCATCAGCGTCTGGTGGCACCTGGCCGGCGTCGCCCTGATCGTCGGCGCCCTGGCCATCGTCCCCGACCACCACCAGTCGCCCTCGTTCGTCTTCACCGAGTTCGTCAACGACACCGGCTGGGCCAACCCGTTCTACGTGGCGGCGGTCGGCCTGCTGCTCGCCCAGTACACCTTCTCCGGGTACGACGCCTCCGCGCACCTCTCGGAGGAGACCTCCAACGCCTCGGTCTCCGCCGCCAAGGGCATCGTCCGGGCCATCTGGGTGTCCTGGATCGCCGGCTTCGCGCTGCTCGCGGGCCTCACCTTCGCCATCCAGGACTACGCGGCCGTCCAGGGCAGCGCCACCGGTGTCCCGCCGGCCCAGATCTTCCTCGACGCCCTGGGCTCCGGAGGCGCCACCGCCCTGCTCCTCGTCGTGATCGTCGCGCAGCTGTTCTGCGGCAACGCCGAGGTCGCCGCCGCGAGCCGGATGGTTTTCGCCTTCAGCCGCGACAACGCGCTCCCCGGTTCCGCCCTGTGGCGCAAGGTCAGCAGCCGTACGCAGACGCCGGTACCGGCCGTCTGGCTCGCCGTCGCCGTCGCCGCCGTGCTGGCACTGCCGTCGCTCTACTCCGCCACCGCCTACGGGGCCGTGACCGCCATCAACGTCATCGGCATCACGCCGGCCTACGCCATCCCGATCTACCTGCGCCTGCGCGCGGGCAACCGGTTCCAGCCCGGCCCGTGGAGCCTGGGCCGCTGGAGCAAGCCGATCGGATGGATCGCCGTCGTCTGGGTGGCCGTCGTCACGGTCCTGTTCTGCCTGCCGCAGAAGTCGCCGGTCACCATCGACTCGATGAACTACGCGGTGATCGCCCTGGTGGTGGTGCTGGCCCTGGCCAGCGCCTGGTGGTACGCCGCCCGGCGCTCGTACGGAACCCCGTCGGCGTACGGCAACGCCCGCGAACAGGCCGAGATCGCAGAAGGCATCGTCTGACCGCTTCACGCGCGCCCCGGCGGACCGGGGCGCGCGTACCGCCTCCGGCCCGGAATGGTCGCCGAGATCACGTGGCCCGGTGCGAGGGGCCGCCGCCCTGCAGGGCAAGTAGGAAACCGTTCAAAGATTGACCCGACAACGACTCCGGTCCGCCCTTCTGTTCAGCTGAGCGGCGCCCAGAACCTGCGCCCATACTGAAAGGGGGAGAAAACGGACACCTGGCAGTGAATCGTGCCGCCGAGGAGGCGAGCCGAGATGACCGTGGAGCAATCGTCACAGGTCAGCACAGAATTCCTCGAACAAGTGGATGCCGCAAGCCGGCGTTACGCGGCCCGGACAGCGGAGCGCGGCGGCCACCAGGAGGCTCTCCAGCAGCACGGCGTCCTGTACGCCGACACCCGGGAACGGGTCGCCAGCAGGCTGGAGCGCATGGGTGCCGACTGGGCCATGGCCGCGGCGATGGAGCAGACACCGGCTACAGCCACCGTCGGAACCAGCCTGGACCTGGACGGCGAGCTGGTCAGCACGGATCTGCTCGGGCTCGAGCGGCTCATGGGCCGCAACGACCTCATCGGAGTCGACTTCCTCGAAGCCGGTTGCCTCGCCGCTCGCTCGGTCGGCCGGGTGACCGTTCGCAGCGCACGGTCATCCCACCACGGAACCGGATTCCTGGTGTCCCGCTCGCTGCTGGTGACGAACAACCATGTGCTGGAGTCCGCCGAAGAGGCGGCGGCCGGGGTCGTCGAGTTCAACTTCCAGTCGGGCGCGGGCGGGCAGCCGCTCGTACCGGTCGTGTTCCAGCTCGATCCGCAGACGTTCTTCCTCACCCATCGCGCACTCGATTTCACCGTGGTCGCGGTCCGCGAGCGCTCCCGGGACGGTCAGCCGCTGACAGCCTTCGGAAGGCTTCCGCTCAAGGACGCCCAGGGCAAGGCGGTCATCGGGGAGCTCGTCAACATCATCCAGCACCCCAACGGCGAGCCCAAGCAGCTTGCCCTCCGCGAGAACAAGATCGTGGACGTGTTGGACGACTTCGTGCACTACGCGGCCGACACGGCACGCGGCTCCTCAGGAGCTCCGGTGTTCAACGACCAGTGGGAGGTCGTGGCCCTGCACCACGCGGGTGCTCCCCGCAAGGACCGTGACGGCCGCATCCTCACCGTCGACGGGTCCCTGTGGGATCCGGGCATGGGTGAGCACCGGATCGACTGGAAGGCCAACGAGGGCGCGCGGGTCAGCCGCATCCTCGGAGTGATCCGGCAGTTCCCGCTGTCCGGCGCCGCCGCAGCACTCCGCGCGGAGCTGTTCGAGGCCGGCTCATCCCTCCACCCCGTGGAGGTCTCGCCGACGGACCTGGCGGGCAGGACGAATGGCGCCGGCTCTCAGAGCTCCACGATGAACCGGACGACCGGGCAACCCGGCCCGACGGGGGCCATGCACTGGACCGTCCCGCTGCACATCAGCGTCAGCCTCGACACCGGCGCCCCTCAGCCCCCGGCCGAGACCCCGTCGGCGGGACCCTCGGCGCCCCGCCCGGCCACGGTCTCCTACGGCCCGTCGCCGGCCGGGATCGGACGTCTCGACGGCCGGCCGTCCGCGGAGAGGGACCTCGCGGCCGCCCTGGTCAGCCTCGCCGCCTTCAGGGGGCGCCCCTACTACGACGAGGCCGCGGACCGGATCGCGCGCGACGCTTACTACGCGGGCATTCCCACCGACAACCCCACAGCCCTGCGCAACGCGCTCACCCGGCACCTCGAGTCCACGCACGCGCGCCGGCCGTCCTACAAGCCGATGCGGCTGCTCTATCCCTGGGTGGACCTGCACCCCGACGAGAAGCTCCGCGGCATCTACTCGGGCGCGGGTTTCACCCCGCAGGAGCTCATGGAGGCCGACGCGGCGGTGGAGGCCGCCCGAACCGAACGCTGGCAGGAGTTCATGTCCCGCGAAAGCGCGCCCGGTCCGGAGGCGCTCGTCGCCGAACTCGAACTCCTGGAGGCCTCGCTGCCCTTCAACTGCGAACACGTCGTGCCCCAGTCCTGGTTCGCCGAGAAGGAGCCGATGCGCGGGGACCTGCATCATCTCTTCGCCTGCGAGTCGGCGTGCAACAGCTTCCGCGGAAACATCCCCTACTTCGACTTCGCGGACTTCGACGAGGTCATCCGGCCCTCCTGCGGGCGCCGGGAACCTTCGAGGTTCGAGCCGTCGGCGGGCAAGGGACCGGTCGCCAGGGCAACGCTCTACTTCCTGCTCCGCTACCCCGGAGTCATCGGCGACGAGGCGCGCGAGCTCCAGCGGGACCGTCTTGACCTGCTGCTGCACTGGGACCGGGACCATCCGGTGGGCGAGTACGAACTGCACCGCAACGCGGCGATTGCCAAGGTGCAGGGCAATCGCAACCCCCTGATAGACCACCCGGAGTGGGTCGAGCGGATCGACTTCGCGGGAGCCTGGCCCTGACCGGACGAACCGCGCCTCACAGAACCCCGACCGGGACCGTCCTCGCACACGGAGTTCCTCCGCGTCAGCGAAGGGTGTCCCAGTGGTGGAGGGCCTGGAGGGCGGCGGTGCGGGTGGTGGGGGTCGCGCGGGCCGGGGTGAGGAGGTAGTCGGCGACGGGGGTGAGGAGGAGGCGGGTGTCGGGGGCGGGGGTGAGGAGTCGGGCCTCGTCCCAGGTGTGGCGGATGACGGTGCGGCGCAGGAGGGTGCCGTGGCGGGTGGGGAGCCGTCGGGTGGTGGCCTCGGTGCGGCGACGGTGTTCGGGGGCGAGCTCGGGGGCGAGTTCGGCGCGAACGGCGGCGAGGGGGCCGAGCGGGAGCAGGTCGGCGGCGTGGTCGAGGAGGGTCGCGGCCTCGGGTGCCAGGCGGTAGGCGGCGAGGACGGCGGCGGTCTCGGCGGGCTCGAAGGGCTGGTGGGTGAGGCAGGCGACGTCGAGGAGGGTGACGGGGCCCGGGGGCAGGGCGGGCCGGTGGAGGCGGGACTCGGCCAGGGCGATGAGGCACTCGACGTGCCCGTCGGCGACCAGGTACGGCCGGACGGGGACCGCCGAGCCGTCGCCGGGCAGGGCGGCGGTGGTGAGATGGACGCGGTACCAGGGGTCGACCAGCGGGTCCTCGGCCGGCCACCGGATCGTGACGGCGGTGTGGTGGGGGTGGTCGCCGAGCAGTGAGACGTCGATGTGCTCGACCGGGTGGTCGGTGACCAGACGGACGACGGCCTGCCACAGGGCCGCCTCGTCGGGGGCGACGAGGTCGAGGGTGTCCAGCGGCCGGAGCAGGCCGTCCGGGTAGTAGCCGGCGAGCGGGAGGCCGCGGATGGCGCGGACACCGGTGGAACAGGCGAGGTCGGAGGCCAGGCGGGCGTAGTGGGCGACGCGGTCGCGGGCGCGGCGGAGTTCGGCACGGGCCGGCTCGCCCATCCGGACGCCGTCCCGGACCAGGGCGGAGAGCACCAGGTGGGGCAGGTGGCGGCGGGCCCGGGCACGGTGGAGCAGTTCGGCCGGCCCGGCGGCCGGGTCCGCGTCGAGCAGCCGGTACAGCAGTGAGGTGTTCACGGACGTCCGCCTCCGAATGTATGGTCAGGCCCGGCGCCACCGGCGGCCGAGGGGGCGGGCGGGCGGTGCCGGACCTTCTCCGGCGTGCCCGCGGCACGGCGATTCTGTACGGCAGGGTTCAACACCTGATCACCACAGGCTCAACAGGCTCTCGACACCGGGTGCGACGCTGTGGTTAAAAGGTGACACAAATTGAGACATGGGCGCCGAGCGGGGGCGGGCACTGTGTTCTGGGGGCTGGGGGCAGAACTTGGGCAATCTCCGTTTCTCCTTACTCGGTCTGATGCGGGCTCACCGGGGCGCCACCGCGCTCAAGATGGGCAGCCCGCAGCAGCAGGCGATGCTGGCCGTCCTCCTGCTCCGGCCGGGGCACTCGGCGAGCGCCACCGATCTCATCGCCGCGCTGTGGGGTGAAGAGCCGCCGACCGCGGCGATGACCACGGTGCGTACCTATGCGTGGCGATGGCGCAAGGTGTTGGACGCGGCCGGAAAGAGCGAAGAAGAGGCCGGGGCGGGTCCGGGGGCGGGGGCCGAACGGCCCGCCTCGAGTGTGCTGGTGTCGATGGGGGACGGCTACCGGCTGGTCCTGCCGAAGCTCGCCGTGGACGCGGCGGAGGCGGAGGCTCTGGCCGCCGAGGCGGAGCGCACCGCGCGAACCGATCCGCTGCGCGCCCGCGACCTGCTCAACCAGGCGTTGGAGCTGTGGGAGGGAGAGCCGCTGGCCGGCATCCCCGGACCGTTCGCGGAACGGCACCGGCAACGGCTGGACGAACTGCGGCTGACCCTCCTGGAGGAGCGGATCGGGCTGGATCTGACGCTCGGCCGCCACTCACGCTGCATACCCGAGCTGACCGCGCTCACCACCGAGCACCCGCTGCACGAGCGGGCGTACGGGCTGCTGATGCGGGCGCTGTACCAGGCCGGGCGGCAGGCGGACGCCCTGGCGGTGTACCGCGGGGTGCGACAGTTGTTCCTCGCGGAGTTGGGCGTCGCCCCCGGGGCGGAGCTGGAGCAGCTGCACCGGAGGATCCTGGAAGTCGATCCGGCTCTGGCCGCTCCGGCCACGGACTCGGGACAGAGTGCAGGAGCCGGGGCAGGGGCACGGACGGGGCCGGGGACGGGGCTTTCGGCGGAGCCCGGGAGGGAGACGGAGGCGGCCCGGAACGCCGCCGGCGTCGACCACTCCGAGGACGCTGCCGGTTCCCGGGCGGCCGAACCGGGCCGGCGCGAGCAGAGGGACCAGCGGGAGGCCGCCGTCCGGCCGGCCGCCACACCGCCGCGGCCGGCCCAGCTGCCGCCGGACGCCGCCGACTTCACCGGGCGAACGGCTCCGGTCCGGGTGCTGGACGAGGTACTCGGCACGCCGTCGGCGCAGGCGCTGGTGATCGCCACGGTGGTCGGTATGGGCGGGGTCGGCAAGACGGCGCTGGCGCTGCACGTGGCACACCGCGTCCGGGAAACCTACCCGGACGGCCAGCTGTACGTGGACCTGCGCGGCTCCGACCCGGTGCCGGCCGATCCGGAGGCGGTGCTCAGCGGCTTCCTGGTGGCCCTCGGGGTGCCCGGCGACGCGGTGCCGGACGGACTGGACGCGCGCTCGGCACTGTTCCGGTCCGTGGTGGACGGGCGGCGGCTGCTGCTGGTGCTCGACAACGCCAAGGACGCGGCGCAGATCCGGCCGCTGCTCCCGGGGGCGGTCGGGTGCGCGGTCCTCACCACCGGACGCACCCGGCCGGCCGGGCTGCCGGCCACCGTCCAGGTCGACCTGGACGTGTTCCTGCCGTCCGAGGCGCTGGACCTGCTCGGCCGCACCATCGGCGCGGAGCGGCTGACCGCCGAACGGGAGGCGGCGCTGGAGCTGGTGGTGGCCTGCGGGTACCTGCCGCTGGCCGTCCGGATCGTGGCCGCCCGGCTCGCGGCCCGGCCGGGATGGACGGTGGAGACCCTCAGCCGCCGGCTCCAGGTGGAGCGGCGGAGGATCGACGAGCTGCGGATCGGCGACCTCGCCGTGGCGGCGGCCTTCGAACTGAGCTACCGCCAGCTGACCGCCGACCAGGCGCGGGCGTTCCGGCTGGTCGCCTCGGTGGACGGGCCGGACATCGGGCTGCCGGCCGCCGCGGCCCTGCTCGACCTCGACGACTACGACGCCGAGGACCTGCTGGAGGCGCTGGTGGACGTGGCGATGGTGGAGTCGCCGTTTCCGGGGCGCTACCGGTACCACGACCTGCTGCGGGCCTTCGCCCGGCGGCGTCCGGTGGAGGGGGGAGGCGGGGCCGGCTCCCTTGCGGCGGTCGGCAGCATGGCGGAGAACGGGGAGGCGGTGGCGGCTCGCGACCGCCTGCTGGATCACCTGCTGGCCACGGCCTGCGCCGCCTTCCAGCACGCCGTGCCGGGTGATCCGGCGGCCGGTGCCCTGGGGCCGGCCCGCTCCCCCGGTGTGGCGCTGTCGGGATGGGACGCCGCCCGGGAGTGGACGGCGGCGGAGCGTGCGGGCGCGGTGGCGCTGGCGGCCCAGGTCGCCGCGGACGCGGGAGCGGCCACGGCGGACGGAACTGCGGGCGGCACGGCGGACGGCACGGCGGGCGACGCGCTGCCGCCGGACCGCGTGCAGGGGACCGCGCTGCGGGCCGCGATCGATCTGCTGATCGCGCTCACCCCGTTCGTGCTCACCCCGCCGAGCCGACAGCTCGCCACCACCGCCGACGCGCTGGCCGAGGCGGCGGTGCGGCACGGCGACGTCCGGGCCGCCGGACGCGCGCACTTCCTGCGCGGGAACGTCGCCCTGGCGGCGACCCGGCTCGACGCGGCCGAGGCGGCGGCACGCCAGGCGGTGGACGCGGCGCGGTCCGCCGGCGACACGGTGATCCTCCGCCAGGCACTCAACGACCTCGGCCTGATCTGCCAGTTCCTCAGCCGCTTCGACGAGGCGGTGGACCACTACGACCAGGCACTGCTGCTGGCCAACGCGCTGGGACACCGATCCGGCGCACTGGTGACGACCGTGAACGCCGCGCTGGCACGGGTGCGCAGCGGGCGGGCGGAGGAGGCGGTGGAGATCTGTCACGAGGTGCTCGCCGAACTGCGGACCCGGCAGGACGACCCCGGGCGGGCTTACACCCTGTACGTACTGGGCCAGGCGCTGCACGGGCTCGGGCGGCACGAGGAGGCGGTGACCTGGTTCCGGGAGTGTCTGGCGGTGGCCACGGGGGCCGGTCTGCGGGACCGGGCCGCGCACGCGCGCTACCGGCTGGCGGACAGTCTGCGCTCGCTCGGCCGGGCCGACGAGGCGCTCGACCACGCCGGGCAGGCACTGGTGCTCTGCGAGGAGCTGGGGGCCGAACGGGACCAGGCGCAGGCGCTGCTGGTGCTGGGCCGCGCGCTGGCGGACCTCGGCCGCGGGGGCGAGGCGGGGGCGCGTTTGCGGCAGGCGTACGAGATCTTCTGCCGTCTGGGGCTTCCGGAGGCGGCCGAGGTGGCCGGGCTGCTGAAGGAGCCGGCGTTGGCGCTGATCGACCCCTGAGAGGTGGAGGCGGGTGCGGCGGCCTTGGAGAAACGGTTCTGCTCGTCCTGCCGCCCATCGGTGCGGCTCAGGAGCCGGTGCTGTTCCAGTCCTTGTCGTCGGTCGGGGTGGGGGTCGGGGCCGGCACGGTGGTGGTCTGGGAGGTGCTGACGCCCCCGCCGTGTCCGGCGCCGCCGGTGTCGTCGGCCAGCGCCGCGCCGGCCGCGCCGAGGGCGATCACTGCGCCGAGACCGAGGCCCGCGACGGCCAGGCGGATCCGAGCGGCACCAAGGGTGTTCGAGTGCTTCGCCATGACTGCTCCCTAGGACGTCTTCCCTGGTGGGAAGGGGTTTTCCGGGACCTCCCGGAGTGCTCCGGGCTGATGGGACGAGCATGGCAAGGCGCGTTCAACCGCCGATCAACGCACGAGCACCGTGCGTCGACCGGCTTCGTTGATCGGGCCGTTGAGCGGCAGCGAGCGGGCGTCGACCGGCGCCCCGCGGGGTGTTCGTCCGGTGCGGCTCAAGCCGCCTCGCGGATCTCCAAGGTGCAGCACTTCACGCTGCCGCCGCCCTTGAACAGCTCGGAGAGGTCCATCCCGATCGGCCGGAAGCCGCGTTCGCGCAACCTGGCCGCCGCCCCGGTCGCCGCCTCCGGCAGCACCACGTTCAGGCCGTCGCTCATCAGGTTGAGCCCGAACACCTCCGCGTCCGCCTCCTCCGCCAACACCGCGTCCGGGAACAGCCGCCGCAGCACCGCCCTGCTGCCCGCCGAGAACGCGCCGGGGTAGTACATGATCTGGTCGACGTCGAGCACGCTGAGCGCGGTGTCGAGGTGGTAGAAGCGCGGGTCGACGAGGTCCAGGCCGATCACCGGACGGCCGAGGAACTCCTGCGCCTCCTCGTGACCGGCGGAAACGCTGCGGAAGCCGCGCCCGGCGAGCAGGTAGCCGCCCGTCAGCAGCAGGTCGCCCTCGCCCTCGTTGACGTGGACCGGTTCGTGGGTGGTGAAGCCGGCCGCCCGAAACCACTCCAGGTAGGCGGGCCCCTCTGCGGCGCGTTCGGCGTTGCGGAACCGGGCGCCGAGCACCTTGCCGTCGACGACGGTGGCCCCGTTCGCCGCGTAGACCATGTCGGGCAGGCCCGGCAGCGGGTCGATCAGGTCGACGCGGTGGCCGAGCGCGACGTACAGCTCGTACAGCCGCTCCCACTGGGCGACGGCGAGGGCGGTGTCGACCGGCTTGGCCGGGTCCATCCAGGGGTTGATCGCGTAGCTGACCTCGAAGTGGGTCGGCCGGCACATCAGGAAGCGGCGCCGACGGGCGGTACGGGTCATGGGAGGCTCCGGAAAGTGAGGGCGAGGGGAGGGTGAGGCCGGGTGGGGGCGGCGAGAGGGCGAGGGCGGGGTGGGGGCAAGGCGAATCGGACGGCCGGGAGGGGTGATCAGGACGTCGCGGGGCGCTCGGGGAAGCTCCGCAGGCCGCGCAGCGGACCGGCCAGCAGCACCACACCGGCCGAGAGCAGCACGCTCGCCATGATCCAGAGCGTGGTGCGGGCGCCGAGCACCTCGCCCAGCCAGCCGCCGAGCAGGGCGCCCACCGGAATGGCGCTGAAGTTGACGGTCGAGGCGCTGGCCCGGATCCGGCCGATCATCGCGGGCGGGCAGTACGCCTGGTAGAAACTGCCGGCGATGACGTTCCCGGCGACCACGCCGCACACCGCGACCGACCAGGCCACCGCGCTCACCGCCAGCGGCAGTTGTTCCCCGGCCATCGGCAGCAGGAGGATGAACGGCGCCCCCACCAGCTCACAGAGCAGCAGTCCGCGCGCCGTGCCGAACCGGCGGGCGATCCGTCCGGCGAGCGCCGCCCCGGCCAGGCCGCCGATCGACACCACCGCGAACACCGCCCCGACGCCACCGGGCGTCACCCCCACGCTGCGGATCAGGAAGACGGTCTGCACCGCCTGGATGCCGTTGAGCCCGAGGTTGCCGACGGCCGCGAAGCTCGCCAGCGTGCGCAGGTACGGGTCGTGCACCAGGAAACGGACGCCTTCGCCTATCTCGCGCAGGATCCCGCGCCGTTCGGCGACCGACGGCGGCTTCTCCTCGGCCCGGATGGTGCCCACGCAGACCGCCGCCACCAGGTAGGTGACCGCGTCGGCGAGCAGGCCGCTGACCGCGCCGAACGCCTGGGAGAGCAGGCCGGCCAGACCGGGGCCGGCGATCTCCGCCGCCGCGTCCCCGGAGCGCAGTTTGACGTTGGCCTCCAGCAGGTCCGGCTTGGCGACCAGCGCGGGCAGCACGGCGCTGAACGCGGTGGACAGGAACACCTTGACCGCGCCGGCCAGCAGCGCCACCACCACCAGCTGGGCCATGGTCAGCAGTCCCAGCCAGCCGGCCACCGGCACACTGCCGAACAGCAACAGCAGGAGGAGGTCGCAGACCAGCATCACCTTCAGCCGCGGCCAGCGGTCCACCCAGGCGCCGGCCAGCAGGCCGAGGAAGAGCCACGGCACCCAGGCGGACGCGGTCAGCAGGCCGACCATGAACGGCGAAGCCTCCAGGGTGACGACGGCCACCAGGGCGAGGGCGACGTTGCCGACGGCGGTGCCGAGACCGCTGGTGGTCTCACCGATCCAGAGCTTGCGGAAATCGCCCTGCGCCCAAAGGCCCCAGCGGCTCTTGCGCGGCGCGTCCTGCGTCGGGGGCGACGGCGGGAACGGCGGCTTCACGGAGGCTGTGGTCATTTGCGGGTCACGCTCCAAGCTTCTCGGCGAGCACGGCGGCGATCCGTGCGAGGGGCTCCGGCTGCGTCATGGCGCCGTGCGTGCAGGTGATGTGGTGCTCCTCGACGCGGCCGTCGACGTACGGGAGCCAGGCCGCCCCGTAGGGCCAGTCGGCGGGCTTGCCGAGCGTGGCGCCGAAGAAGACGGCGTCGCCCCGGTAGAGGTCCGGTACGTGTTCGGCCATCAGCTTGCGGTGCTGCTCGAAGACGTCGGGCAGGACGCCGGCGGCTTCTCCGAGGAGTGCGGTGAGATCGGCCTGGCCGCGTCCGTCGGCCGGGTCGTAGCCGAGCGAGGCGAGCAGCTCGGCAAGGGTGTCGACCGGTTCGTCGGGGGAGGAGGCGTCGCCGGCCGCGTAGCGGGCGGGGTCGGCGGGCAGGCCGTCGAGGAGGGCGAGCAGGGCGACCTCCTGGCCCGCCGCCTGGAGGGTGACGGCCATCGCCTGGGCGACCACCCCGCCGAAGGACCAGCCGAGCAGGTGGTACGGCCCCTGCGGCTGCACCGCGCGGATCTGCTGTACGTAGTCCTCGGCCATCTCGGTGACGGAGGACGGGGAGCCCCCGCGCAGACCGCGCGCCTGGAGGCCGTGGACCGGACGCTCCGGGTGGAGGTGGCGCAGCAGCCCGGAGTAGACCCAGCTGATGCCCGCGGCGGGGTGGACGCAGAACAGCGGGGCGCCGGTACCGCCGGGGCGCAGCGGAAGGAGGACGTCCAGCGCGTCGGCGGCCGACGCGCCGCCCGCGTCCCGGTCCAGGTCCCGGTCCCGGTCCCGGTCCCGGTCCCCGTCCTGGTCGACGTCCCTGGTGAGGCGACGGGCCAGGGCGGCCACCGTGGGGGCTTCGAAGAGCGCCCGCATGCCGAGGTCGGCGCCGACCGCGGTACGGATTCGGCCGAGCAGCCTCATCGCGAGGAGGGAATGGCCGCCGAGGTCGAAGAAGCCGTCGTCGATGGAGACGGGGCCCGGGACGCCGAGGATCTCGGCGAAGAGGCCGCAGAGCAGCTCCTCGTGCGGCGTCCGGGGCGCACGGCCGGTGGGCGAGGAGAGGAAGCCGGGGGCGGGGAGAGCGCGCCGGTCGACCTTCCCGCTGGCGGTCAGGGGCAGCGCGTCGAGCGGGACGATCGCCGACGGGACCATGTAGCCGGGCAGCGATTCGGCGGCGAAGGCGCGTAGTTCCGCTTGGTCGAGCGGACCGTCCACCACGACGTGGGCGACCAGCCGGGGACCGGCGGTGCCGTCCTCGTGGACCGTCACGGTGGCGGCGCGGACCCGCGGGTGGCGCGTCAGCACGTGCTCGATCTCGCCGGGTTCGATCCGGAAGCCGCGGATCTTGACCTGGTGGTCGGTGCGGCCCAGGCAGTCGAGGCCGCCGTCCCGGGTGCGGCGGACCAGGTCGCCGGTACGGTACATCCGCTCCCCCGGCGCGAACGGGTCGGCCACGAAACGCTCGGCGGTCAGCGCCGGGCGGCCCAGGTAGCCGCGGGCCAGGCCGGCGCCGGCCAGATACAGCTCGCCGGGCACGCCGGGCGGCACGGGGTTCAGGTACTCGTCGAGCACATAGGCCCGGCTGCCGAGGACGGTGCGGCCGAGGGCGGTGCGCTCGGTGGCGGCGAACGGCTGGGTGAGTGCGTCGACGGTGGACTCGGTGGGGCCGTAGAGGTTGTGTGCGGTGATCGCGGGTGCCTCGCGCAGCCGGTTCCACAGCGCCTGTCCGACCGCCTCGCCGCCGAGGAGCACCACACGCGCAGTACCCGGCGACGCGGGGCCGTCCAACAGGCCTTCTTCGATGAGCTGTTCCCCGTAGGAGGGGGTGACCTCCAGGACGTCGATGGACTGCGTCCGGATGTGCCGGACGAGCGCGGCGGCGTCACGGCGGACCTCGTCGCCGATCAGGTGCAGTTCGTGGCCGGCGATCAGCCAGAGCAGGCCGTCCCAGGAGGCGTCGAAGCAGAGCGAGGCGGTCAGCGCGACGCGCCGGCGGCCGTACAGGCGCTCGGTCGCGCCGATCGGCCCGGTCGCGGAGCGGTGTGAGGCGAGCAGTGCCGCGATCGAACCGTGGCTCACCACCACACCCTTGGGGCGGCCGGTGGAGCCGGAGGTGTAGATCACGTAGGCGGCGTCGGAGGCGGAGGCGCGGGGCGGTGGGTTGTCGGCGGCGGGACGGGGGGCCGACGTTACGGCGCGTTCCCCCTCTTCGGGGCGGTACGTCTCGTCCGCCGTCGCCGTCGCCGTCGCCGTCACCGGCGCCGTCACCGACAGGAGGGGCAGGCCGGCGAGCAGTTCGGGTCGTGGCCAGCCGTCGCCGGTCACGGCCAGCGCCGGAGCGGCGTCGGCCAGCATGGCGGCGGTCCGGTCGGCCGGATACTCGGCGTCCAGCGGGAGCGAGGCGGCGCCGGCCTTGAGGACGGCGAGCAGGGCGATCACGGTCTCCGCGGAGCGCGGCAGGGCCAGGGCGACCACCGAGTCCGGGCCGGCACCCGCGGCTGTCAGGCGGTGGGCGAGGCGGTTGGCGCGGGCGTTCAGCTCGGCCCAGCTGAGCCGGATGTCCCCGGCGACCAGGGCGGTCGCGTCCGGGGTGCGGGCCGCCTGGGCCTCGAAGGCTGCGGGCAGCAGCGGAACGTCCACCGGCAAGTCTTCGCCACGGGCGAGGGGTTCCGCGTGTTCGGCGGCGGAGAGCAGGTCGACCCGGCCGATCGGCCGATCGGGGCGGGCGGCCACCGCCGTCAGCAGGCGGCCCCACCGGGCCGCGATGGACTCGACGGTCTCCCGGTCGAACAGATCGGTGGCGAAGTCGATCGCGCACTCCAGTCCGGCGGGTGCGCCGTCGGTGTCGAAGGATTCGCCCATGGCGATGGAGAGGTCGAACTTGGCGACGCACCCGCCGACCGGTTCGACGGTGGCCGCCAGGCCGGCCAGGTCGAGCGGCGTCTCGCCGTGGCCCGGCGCGCCGGTCCCGCCCCCGCCCTGGAGCAGCAGCATCACCTGGAAGAGCGGGTGGCGGGCCAGTGAGCGGGCCGGGTTGAGCTCCTCGACCAGCCGCTCGAACGGCACGTCCTGGTGGGCGTGGGCGTCGAGTTGGGTCTCCCGGACCCGGTGGAGCAGCTCCGAGAAGGCCGGGTCGCCCGAGGTGTCGGTGCGCAGTACCAGCGTGTTGACGAAGAAGCCGACCAGGTCGTCCAG